>NZ_JABUYN010000010.1:0-167627 GCF_014897305.1 Pseudomonas sp. FME51
CGTAGCGTGGCTCGTTCAGGCGCAGGTCGGTGGTGACGATGGCTGGCAGTTTCAGATCAACGGTCTGCAGACCGCCGTCGATTTCACGGGTGACCTTGACGCTCTCGCCTTCAACGTTGACGGCAGAAGCGAAGGTGCCCTGGGCATAGCCGCTCAGCGCAGCCAGCATCTGGCCGGTCTGGTTGTTGTCGGAGTCGATGGCCTGCTTGCCGAGGATGACCAGCTGGGGCTGTTCTTTATCGACTACCGCCTTGAGCAGCTTGGCGATGGCCAGGGAGTTCAGCTCATCAGCGGACTCGACCAGAATGGCACGGTCGGCGCCCAGTGCCAGGGCAGTACGCAGCTGCTCCTGGGCAGCGGTCGGGCCGACGGTGACGGCAACAATCTCAGTGGCGACACCTTTTTCCTTCAGGCGTACGGCTTCTTCCACGGCGATTTCGCAGAAGGGGTTCATGGACATCTTGACGTTGGCCAGATCGACGCCGGAGTTGTCCGCTTTGACGCGAACCTTGACGTTGTAGTCAACGACCCGCTTAACCGCTACTAGTACCTTCATGGTTACCTCATTCTTCTCGCGTGGTTGTCGCGTAACTGCAGGCAAAGCCTGTCTTGAAATGTGACCACGTATTAACTTATAGTCACAAAGAGACTAAATGCGGTCTTTCGTAAAGCCCCTTATCATGCCGAGGCTCTTTTGGTGGGTCAATAGCCATGCAGCAAAAGTAGTATTGAAAAGTGGCAACTTTACATCTTTACACTGGTTTGCAGAGGCGCGATTGATATAATGCGCGGCAATGTATTCACGGAAGATCTCAAAATAAAGCGATTTTCGATTCGGCCGAAGAGTTAGGAGATAAAAATAGTGGAACGCGAATTCATGGAGTTCGATGTTGTCATCGTGGGAGCGGGCCCTGCTGGTCTGTCTGCCGCCTGCCGCATCAAGCAACAAGCAGCCGACGCCGGTCAAGAGGTCAGCGTCTGCGTAGTTGAAAAAGGTTCTGAAGTCGGCGCCCACATCCTGTCCGGTGCCGTCTTCGAACCCCGCGCCCTGGAAGAGCTGTTTCCTGATTGGAAAGAGCTGGGTGCTCCGCTGAACACCCCGGTCAAGCGTGATGACATCTATATGCTGACCAGCGAGGAAAAATCCACCAAGCTGCCCGACCTCTTTGTGCCGAAAACCATGCACAACGAAGGCAACTACATCATTTCGCTGGGCAACCTGTGCCGCTGGCTGGCGGAACAGGCTGAAAACCTCGGTGTTGAAGTCTACCCGGGCTTTGCTGCCCAGGAAGCGCTGATCGATGAGAACGGCGTGGTTCACGGCATTCTGACCGGCGACCTGGGTGTTGACCGTGAAGGCAACCCGAAGGACGGCATGTACACCCCAGGCATGGAACTGCGCGCCAAGTACACACTGTTCGCCGAAGGCTGCCGCGGACATATCGGCAAGCAACTGATCAAGCGCTACAATCTGGCTTCCGACGCTGATGCCCAGCATTACGGTATCGGCATCAAGGAAATCTGGGACATCGACCCAAGCAAGCACGAACAGGGTCTGGTGGTTCATACCGCTGGTTGGCCGCTGGACATCACCGGCAGCGAAAATACCGGTGGCTCCTTCCTGTACCACATCGAGAACAACCAGGTGGTTGTTGGCCTGATCGTTGATCTGTCCTACAGCAACCCGCACCTGTCGCCCTTCGATGAATTCCAGCGCTACAAGCATCACCCGGTGATCAAGCAGTACCTGGAAGGCGGCAAGCGCGTTTCCTATGGTGCCCGCGCGATCTGCAAGGGTGGCCTGAACTCCCTGCCGAAGATGGTCTTCCCCGGCGGCGCGCTGATCGGTTGCGACCTGGGCACCCTGAACTTTGCCAAGATCAAGGGCAGCCACACCGCCATGAAATCGGGCATGCTGGCCGCGGACGCCGTGGTCGAGGCGTTGAAAGCCGGCAGCGAAGGTGGTGATGAGCTGACAGGTTACGTCGACAGCTTCAAGTCCAGCTGGCTGTATGACGAGCTGTTCCGTTCACGCAACTTCGGTCCGGCCATCCACAAGTTCGGTGTTCTGGCAGGTGGCGCGTTCAACTACATCGACCAGAACTGGTTCGGTGGCAAGATTCCGGTCACTCTGCGCGACACCACGCCGGATCACGAGCGACTGAAGAAAGCATCCGAAGCAAAGAAAATCGCCTATCCAAAGCCGGACGGCGTGCTCAGCTTCGACAAGCTGTCGTCGGTATTCATATCCAATACCAACCACGAAGAAGTGCAGCCGGTTCACCTGAAGCTGACTGATCCGAGCATTCCGATCGAGTACAACCTGCCAATGTATGATGAGCCAGCTCAGCGTTACTGCCCGGCTGGTGTGTATGAGGTTGTGAGCAACGATGATGGTAGCAAACGCTTCCAGATCAACGCGCAAAACTGTGTGCACTGCAAAACCTGCGACATCAAGGATCCAGCCCAGAACATCAATTGGGTTGCTCCTGAAGGTGGTGGCGGACCGAACTACCCGAATATGTAAGCTCAAACCGTCACTGCACTACCAAAAAGCCCCGGCAGAGTAATTTGCCGGGGCTTTTTATTGGAGGTCATCGAATCAGGCGGCTACCGGCGGCTCCTGCCCTGGCCCATGGGGATTGGACGGCAGCGGCGGCAGGCCGTGCAAGGCCCGGGCGCGCTGACAGTCAGGGCTGTCCTGACCACCTTCCCCGTGAAAGGGGAATTCGCGGCAGGTGCTTGATCGTTTTTCATAGATACTGCAGCGTACTCCATCCCCTACCTTGCCCATCAACGCGACACAGCGCGGCGATGGCTGATTGGTCCCCTGCATGCAGCTCAAATGGGGAGTCACCTGTTCGGTCAGTCGTTGCGGAACCAGTCCCCCGGGCACTTCATCACTTTCGCCCCAGTAGAAGGAAACCCTGAAAGTGGCACAACAAGCGCCACAATTCAGACAGGGTGAGTCGCTCATTTCATCGCAGTCCTCAGTCGTTTTGGAGTGCGATTTTTACGCCTGCTACTCCTGTTGCGCAAGTGCCTCGGAGAAAAAAGATTTCCCTGGCTATACCTATCCTGCCCTGCCCTTTGCAGACGTTTTCGCGATACTATCCAGTGACCTTTGCCCAGATTGCCATGGATACTCCGATGTCAGATTCTTCCCTTCTTGCCGGTATGGACCTGCACCGGCTCAGTCACATTGCCGACCATCTTGAAAACAACTACCTGAACCCCGGCAAACTGCCCTGCGCCGCCACCCTGGTGGCACGACGTGGCCAGATTGTCTGGCAGAAGGCCCAGGGTCTGATGGATGTCGAGCGTGCGATTCCAGCAACCAGTGATACCTTGTTCCGCATCTACTCGATGACCAAGCCCGTCACCTCTATCGCCCTGATGCAACTCTACGAACAGGGGCGCTTTCTGCTTGATGATCCAGTACACAAATACATTCCCTCCTGGCGCGACCTTCAGGTCTACCAGTCGGGTATCCATCCCAACTTCGTGACCAGGGCGCCGGTCCGTGCCATGACCATCCGGGATCTGCTTACCCATCAAGCCGGATTGAGCTATGGATTTTCCTGCCGTACCAATATCGACGCAGCCTATCGCCAGCTCAAGCTGGACGGCCACTCGGGACTGACCCTGGAAAGCCTGATCGACGAGCTGTCGCGTCTGCCTCTGGAGTTCTCGCCCGGCAGCGCCTGGAACTACTCCCTGGCAACCGACGTATGTGGTTACCTGGTGCAGGTGTTGTCCGGTATGCCGCTGGATGACTATTTTGCCAAGAATATCTTCCGGCCGCTGGGCATGCAGGACACCTTCTTCACCGTACCGACTGACAAGCTGCCGCGCTTCGCGGCCTGTTATCAATATCAGGCGGGTGACACCTTCAGTCTGCAGGATGATCCGCAATCGTCGCACTTCGCCAAACGTCATGGCTATTTGTCCGGGGGCGGCGGGTTGATTTCCACCATCGGCGATTATTATCGTTTTGCCCAGGCACTGGCCAATGGAGGTGAGCTGGACGGCGCACGCATTATCGGTCACAAGACTCTGGAGTTCATGCGCCTGAATCATTTGCCCAACGGCACCGACCTTCCCAGCGTGTCAGTCGGCGGTTTCAGTGAGACGCCCTACGATGGCTCCGGTTTCGGGTTGGGGTTTGCGGTGAAGACCGATATCGCCAAATCTCAGACCATCGGCTCCGTTGGCGAATACGGCTGGGGTGGCATGGCCGGCACCACTTTCTTCATTGATCCCGAGGAGGATCTACTGGTTATTTTCATGACCCAGCTGATCCCCTCCTCCAGTTATCTGATTCGCCAGGAATTGCGGGCTCTGGTGTATGCGGCGCTGGTCGACTGAAAAGCCCAAGGGGATTATAAATTGAAGCAAATCAGGGTATAAGGTCGCTATGAAAATACCCTCACGCATTCAGCCTCTGGTCGACGATGGATTGGTCGACGAAGTCATTCGGCCTTTGATGAGCGGCAAGGAAGCCGCTGTCTATGTCGTCCGCTGCGGTAATGAAATCCGCTGCGCCAAAGTCTACAAGGAAGCCGACAAGCGCAGCTTCAAGCAGGCCGTGCTGTATCAGGAGGGCCGCAAGGTGCGTAGCAGTCGCCGCGCCCGCGCCATGGAGAAGGGTTCGCGCTTCGGCCGCGAACAGCAGGAGAGCGCCTGGCAGAACGCCGAGGTCGATGCGCTCTACCGTCTGGCCGCCGCAGGTGTACGCGTACCCACACCCTATGGCTGTTTTGATGGCGTGTTGCTCATGGAGCTGGTCACCGACGACGAAGGTCTGGTCGCTCCCCGCCTGAATGATGTCTCGATGTCCGCCGAACAAGCCGAGGAAGACCACGCGGTGGTCATGGAATACGTCAAGCGCATGCTCTGCGTCGGTCTGGTGCATGGCGATCTATCAGAATTCAACGTTCTGGTGGATGCCTGGGGCCCGGTCATCATTGATCTGCCGCAGGCTGTCGATGCCGCGGCCAACAACAATGCCTTCAGCATGCTGCGCCGGGATGTGGGCAACATGACTGCCTACTATGGCCAGTATGCCCCGGCGCTGCTGAGCACTCGCTACGCTGAAGAAATGTGGTCTCTGTACGAGGCTGGCGAATTGGATGCGGATACCGCGCTTACCGGTGAGTTCGCCGAGGAGGAAGGTGAAGCGGATATTGATGCCGTGGTGGAAGAGATAAAAGCGGTCCAGGCCGAGGAACAGGCTCGGCGCGAACGTCTGCTGCAGGCCGAACAGGACGACTGAGCTGTCAGTCCTCCACCCGGCCGCGCAGTGACTTGGTCTTGCCGCGCTGAGTCTTGCTGTCCACACGGCGCTTTTGCGAAGCCTTGGTCGGCCTGGTTGGCCGCCGTGCTTTCTCCACCACTGTGGCCGCCTGAATCAACTGTACCAACCGCGTGATCGCGTCCTCCCGATTCTTTTCCTGGGTACGGTATTGCTGTGCCTTGATCACCACGACGCCGTCCTTGTTGATACGCGCATCGCGAAACTGCAGCAGCCGCTCCTTGTAGAAGTCCGGCAGACTTGAGGCCTGGATGTCAAAGCGCAGATGAATTGCGCTGGATACCTTGTTGACGTTCTGCCCACCCGCTCCCTGGGAGCGGATGGCACTGATATCCAATTCGTTTTCATCCAGTTCAACGGTATTCGACAGGTTGATCACCTTGCTCCTGCCTCCTGCAGGAAGCGAACAATCCATCGCATCATCAACAGACTGTCTGATTCAGCGCTGAGCGAAGCCATGCCGGCACGCAGGCGAGCCGGCGGCAGGGTCTGTTGGCGCATGATCATCAGATCTCGACAGTACCCCTCGCAGAACTCCGGGTGCCCCTGCACACTGAGGAAACAATTCCCGTATTGAACCAGGTAGTACGGACAGAAATCGCTGCTCGCCAGCACCTCGGCCTGGGGCGGCAGGATTGACACCTGGTCCTGATGGCTGACCAGCAGATCCAGATGGGGCTGGAAGGGTTCCATCCAGGGCTTGCGCTCGATCACCTGATTGAACGACATGCCGATGCCCCACCCCTTCTCCGACTTCTGTACCGCACCGCCCAGCGCCTTGGCTATCACTTGATGGCCGAAGCACACACCGATCAGCGGGGCATCGTGCTCCCAAAGTGTGCGCACGAATTCACATAGCGCTTCAATCCAGGGCAGATCATCATTGACGCCGAATTTGCTGCCGGTGATCAACCAGGCATCGCAAGCATCGATCGAGTCAGGCAACTCCCCGTCCAGAACCCGGAAAACCGGTAATTCACAGTCAGGAACCAGCTCCTGCAACAATACCGAAAACATCTCCGGATAATTGCCATAGCTGACCTGCAGACTGCTTTTCACATCATCACACTGAAGGATACCGATCTTCATGCTTCACCTCACTACAGTTGCACTTTCATAAAACTTCAATCCCAGCCCGGCACGCCCTGACGAATCAGCGCCGAGAAGGCCGGATCATCGGCGGCGTCGCGGGCGCGCTGGGTGATTTCCCCTCGGCGTTGCAGCTCCGGCAAGGACAGACCGGGCATCATGCCGCCCACCTCGTGGACATAGGATGGCAGATAACCGGTCAGCAATAATCGGTGATCCAGGGGCAGGCCATCGACTATCTTCTTCATCATGGAAAACACGATGGTCGTGCAGTTGCCAGTCACCGTGTGATAAAACCGCGGATGCTCGGCGAGCTCATTAGCCTGGATGACGAAGGAGCGAAACAGCTCGCGCGCATCCGCCGGACTGAGATTGATTCGGTACAGCTCAAGGTCTTCATGGCGCACATTACTGCGCACCTGCACCACATCACGCTCGTCGGACGCGATGATGCTCAGCTCGAACTGTTTGAAAAAACCACCCAGCTCGGAAAAGGTTTCATGCTTCTCCCGACGGATCTCCACTGAAAACGCCACATGCTCACCGCCCTCAAAACCAAAAGACACCAGCACATGAGAGATGGCAGGAAATCCCCAGTTGGAGGTGATCATGTCCACTGAGCGCAGCCGGGACAGGTCATATTCCCGACTTTCCCAACGCACATCGTAATCTTCCTGGCTACGCCAGTGGAAGTTGCGCACATGCTGCAGTGTGACACGTCGCGCCTCCACCGAGCCCGTGGTGATGTGGGTCAGATCATCAGCCCAGTCACGCTGGTTGCTCGGTTTTATGCTCCCCCACCACACTGCCAACACGGCAAACATAAAGATATATGCCAGGATGCTCTGCCACCAGGAGCCTCCCACCCATCCCCAATACAACAGGGCAAACAGACCGCACAACCACAGCATCGACAACCCATAACGGCCAAGCCCGCCTCCCGGAGCCTGAAACCACAGCGCCAGCAGAGCCCATACACTGCTGAGTAGCATGACGAGCGTGGTCAGAGAGAGCAGAAAGGTACGCAGCATGTCAGAGTTGTCCTTCGATCGGCAGCCAACCCAGCATCCACGCCGCAGCTCTGCGGAAGCGGCTGGCATGGGGCTCACTGGTCCAGGTCTTTTCGGCTGTCGTCCAGCGAATTTCGTCGTTGTCGCTGAGCTGTAATTCGAAGGCGAAGTCGTTGGAAGTCCAATGGATGAACAGGTTGGCGAGTTCGACCGCGAGTTCGGGCTGATGCACCAGCACGCCAGCCTCGGTATTGAGCACTATCGAGCGTGGATCGAGATTCACCGAGCCGACAAAGACTTTCTGGCGATCAAATACGAACGCCTTGGCGTGCAGGCTCGCCAGGGATTCCCCGAGAAAGGCACTGGTCCGCTCCTGCTGAGCAGCCTGGACACGCAGCTCCCATATACGTACACCGCCCTTGAGCAGCGGCTTGCGGTAACTGGCATAGCCACTGTGCACGGCGAGTACATCAGTGGTCGCCAATGAGTTGGTCAGAACGCCGACGTCCACCCCATGCTCGACCATATCGAGCAGGAATACCTGACCGCTGGAGCCGGGAATGAAATAAGCCGACATCAGCAGCAGCTCTTCCTCACTTTTACGTGCATGCATGGCCAGTTTGCGCGCGAGGATAGGCATCTGGTTGGTGGCATGCCCCGGGTCGGCCTTGGTGGGTGGGTCGGTCAACCATTCGGCGGTGCCCCAGTGCCAATTGATCCGGTCGTCATGCAGGGCCTGGGTGAACGGCGACTCGGCCACCGCCTGGAGGTAATCACTGCCGGCATGTCGCTCCCTGAGAGTCTCAAGCTGCGCGCGCAGGCGGGCACCGGCTTGTTTTCCCGTACGGCGGAACATGCTTTCCACAGGCACCGACTCATTGGCATTCCAGTAATCATCGAAACTGCGCACCACCTCCCGGGTGATCCGCCCCATCCCGAGAATATCGATATCCTGAAAGTCCATGGTGCTGAGGGAGAAATACTCATCACCGATATTGCGGCCGCCGGTAATGAACATCTGGCTATCCACCACCATCAGCTTGTTGTGCATGCGGTAGTTGATACGCCCGAACTCACCGATCTTGCTGAAATACTTCAGCACCTTGCCACGCAGCGTGACCGGGTTGAAGAGCTTCACCTGGATGCCTGGGTGGTGATTGAGCGTAGCGACGTCAAAGTCACGCAGGCCGCTGCCGATATCGTCCAGCAGCAGCCGAACGCGAACACCCCGGTCCGCAGCGTCAAGCAAGCGCTCGGCGATCAGGCCACCGGTGACATCACCACGATAGATGTAGTACTGCAGATCCAAACTGTGTTCGGCCCGGTCGATCATGGCCAGGCGTGCGGCAAGGGCATCGGTTCCCCTCTGCACCAAGGTGAAGCCGGACAGCTCGCTGCTATTCTCCGGTTGATGAGCCTGAACGTAGCGGCCGATTTCCGAATCGAGATTCGGCGCCTTGGCAAAGCTGGGCGGCAGGTTCTGCTGCGGCAACGAGATCGCACATCCGGCCAGCATCACCAGCGCACAGATCACCGCCCCCATCTTCCAGATAGCTGTCTTCACCCTGCTCCGCCATGTCTGACTTGAATAGCGGTCATTCTAGCAGCGGCTGGGTTGCAGCGTTAATCCGTCACAACCAGCTGATACTCGGTGGCTCGTCGACCGCGGGTATGCAGCACTATGTACCCTTGGTTGCCTGGCACCAGATTCTGCGCCTGGGCGGCGACATACAGTGCGCGCCAAGTGCCGGCAACGTCATTGCGCTCGCTGTCGAAAATGACACTCAGTACAGTGGCCGCAGGCTGGTTGAGCAGCGCGTATCCGCTTACGTACCCGCCATTGGCCGAGACCGGGAAACCGACGTTCAACCTCAACGAACTGGCCGAATTACCCGCCAGATCGGCAACATGCAGCGTCAGCGGCCCGGTCAGCTGCATGCCACCGCGTCGCACCGCCACGGTGCCGATCTTTATGGCCAACGAGCGCAGCTGCTTGTCGAGATCAGTGGGTCTGGTTTCCAGTGGCCGACTGAATAACATCGCCGCCGGACGCTCCTTGAGGCTGATGCGGTATTCCGCCCCATCGACTTGATGTTGCAGAACATCGCCCTGGCGTACATCAACCGGCTGCCGCTCAGCGGCTGGCAATGCAGCGTAGCCGCCGCACAGGCTATCGCGAAGGCGGTCCCGTTCGGTGGTGTCCAAGGTGTCGTTGCCCTGCATCGCCTGACACACCTGCCGGTCGTAGTCATCCCAAGCCAGGATCGTCGCACCGGCGGCGATCAGTTGCTCGATAACCCTCCGATCCGCTCTAGCGGCAGCCAACAGCAGAGCGGTCTGCCGGCCCTGTCCGGCCTCGCGCCGCTCCGGGCCGCCGACGCCCATGGTTGGGCGCAGCTGGGTTTGCCCATGCACATTGGCGCCATGGTCCAGCAACAGTCTCACGCTCTCGGCTTGGTTGTGCTCGGCAGCGCTCATGAGCGCGGTCTTGCCCGAGCGGTTGCGTTGATCGGCGTCGAAACCGGCAGTCAGCAACAACTGCAGATTATCCGGACGCAGAACCGCCGCCATTATCGCCGGCGAATCGTCGGGCCCGAGACCGCGGCGCAGGCCGAGGGTATTCGATTCGTAGCCGATGAAATCCCGCACCACTGGCGCCGGTGCGTTGTTCAGCAGCACGCTGTGCAGCGTGGCAAACTGGCGCCCGCGCTCAAGATCACCCGGAGCGGGCGCCATGGCGTAGCGCGGGTTATAGCTTGCATGGGCAGCCAGCGGCAGCGCCACCGGCTGGGTCGGTGGAGCAAGGCTCTCCATGGCACGGGCCAGAGTTTCATGCAACAGCAGATCCGCTGCAATGCGCGCCTGCGCTTCGCTCAGCCCCTGGCCGAGGAACATCTGCTGCAGCACCTGCCAGGCCGGCTGGATCATCGGCATCACCCGCCGATAGATCTGCTTGTTGGTCAGGTTGCGCTCGGACCAATCGAACAACGCCTCCAGCGCCTGGTCCTGGCGTTGGTGCAGCGCCGCTTCCCGGCCGTATCGCTGCAGGGCGTCGGTTCCCAGCAATGGCAGATTCAGCAGCGTCCACTGCACCTCCTTCCAAGCCTGAAAGGCGTCGCGGCGTTCATGCTGGGCCATGGCCGGTAGTGGATCGCCGGCGATGTCGTTGAGCTCGGCTTCCAGGCTGGAATAGGCTGCCAACCCGGCCATGGTATTGGTCCGCGGCGGCGTAAGATAGGTCTGGTACAGGCACAGCGGTTGCAGGGTAGCGCCATCGAGTCGATACAACCCGGCGTAGGCCGACTCACCCCGCGCTGCCGGCGAATAGAAGCCCCAGGTTTCGTTGACCAGCACGTAGGCCTGCCCGCCCCGGCGAAATACATCGATGGTCCCGTAATCGCCGGTCTGCGATGAGGCCGCATGAGCACGCCCTCCGTAGTTGGGCTGCTCGGCGATCCAGAACGGCAGAGTCGCATCGTCCAACAGCGGCTGGCCATCCACGCTGAGGCCGCGGGCGCGGGTCTGGTAGCCGGCGTAGAGCCCGGCGTTATAAAGCTCAACCCTGATCTGGTGCCCGTCGACACTCGCCTGCGGCACCTGAGCGTGGCTGCCGGCGATCAGCGTTACGTTATCCAGGCGCGCCGGTGACGGCAGGCCATGGCGGCGCAGATCCCGGTTCAGTTCGGCACCGGTCTGCTCGCACACGCCGGTGTCTCGATTGTCCACCAGACGGTATTCGGCGTAGCTGGCCAGGGCATGGGAGTCACTACCGGAAGTGGGGCTGGCCGGCGGCCAGCTATCCAGTGCGCGGCGCCGCTGCTGGTACAACCCGGTCAGACAATGGCGCAGTTGCTCGTTGGTCTCGGTATCCATTGTAACCGCGCATTGCTCGCCTCGGCTCAGCAGCCATTGTCGATGATTTGCCGCCAGCAGCAGGCTGCCTACCGGGTCCAGCTCATGTTGCAGACGGTGCTGCTTCTGGACCAACGCCTTGTCCATCTGGGCCAGAGCATCGTCGGCACAGATCTGCCGATGCACCGCCGGCAAGGCCCCGGTACAAGCAAAGCTGGCTCGGGTCTGCTGCACTGCCGGGCGGGCCTTGGGAGTGGTATCGATGGGTGGCTTCGGCGGCACTGGGGCGGCACAGCCTCCCAGCAACGCTGCGGCAATCAGGGTGCAAGAAAAACGGGTTGTTACCGGCATGTTCTCAGTCCTTCCCTGCAACGATGTTATTTGATGAAGATGGCGGTGCCATAGATGACATATTTCTCGGCTCCCTGATTGGGTGGCGGCGGAAACGGCCCCGCGCCGCGTACGGCCTGCTCGGCCGCAGCGTCGAGCAACTCATCACCACAGCGATCAATTTCGTAACTCAACATCCGGCCACTGGCGTCGACGGTAATTTCATAGGGGATATAACATTGGCGCTTAAAGTCATTGGGATCGCCCTTGTACCCCGGTGGCGGTTTGTATACCGATCCTTCCGGACGCTGGAGACGTGCGGTGACCCGCCCCTTGACCGTATCGGCATAGCCGGAGGGGACCGGCCGCCCTCGGGCCGCAACCAGGCTTTCCATGGGCGTGGGGGCCGGCGCTGCCCAGTCCTGGTTATCGCCGAAGGAATGCACTGGCGGCCCGCTGCGCTGCGGGGTTGCCGGCCGTGCCGGCGCCGGTTCTCGCGCTACAGCCTGGGGCTGAGGTTGGGGTGCTGGTTCCGGCTCAGCTATTGGCTCAGGCTCAGGCTCAGGCTCTGGTTCGGGTTCGGGCTCAGGGGCCGGTTCGGGCTTTACCGGAGATACCAGTTCGATAGCGACCACCTGCGACTGCGGCACTATCGGATGACTGAATCGGCTGCCCATCAACCAGACCACCAGGGCCGCATGCAGCCCAATGGATAGCCCGATTACCAGCAAGCGTATCGGCCAGGCCCGCTGCGGGTTTGCGCGGTGAGCCTGCATCAGGGCACCAGCTCTTCCATGGCCACCAGGCTGATGCGTGGGTAGCCGGATTTCTGCAACTGGTTCATTACCCGCATCAGGGTGCCGTAATCCACTGCCTGGTCGCCGCGCAGGAATAGCCGGGTATCCAGCCGTTGCCCCGTTGCACCATGGGTCGCAGCACCCAGCTCTTCGAATGCCACCAACCGTTCCTGCACGAACAGACGGCCATCGGCCTGGACGCTGATATAGACGGGATCGGTCGGCGGCACATTCGACGCTGCGTCATTGCTGGGCAGGTCCACCGGCACATCCACAGTAGCCAGCGGCGCCGCCACCATGAAGATGATCAGCAGCACCAGCATCACATCGACAAACGGGGTGATGTTCATCTCGGCGTTCTGCTGGTAGCTGTGGCGCTTCACCGTCGGTCCGGAATCAAGATGGATGGCCATGGTCAGCGAGCCTCATCCATCTGCCGGGACACCGTGGCCAGCAATTCGGCGCAGAAGTTGTCCAGCGTGCCAACGAAGCCGTTGATGTCGCGGGCAAACTTGTTGAAGATCATCACCGCCGGTATAGCGGCGAACAGGCCCAGTGCCGTTGCCAATAGCGCCTCGGCAATTCCCGGGGCGACCACCGCCAGGCTCGCGGTCTTCATGGTGGCGATACCCGCGAAACTGTTGAGAATCCCCCAGACCGTACCGAACAGACCAATGAAAGGCGCCGTCG
The DNA here is from genome assembly GCF_014897305.1 of Pseudomonas sp. FME51. Classification (NCBI taxonomy): domain Bacteria; kingdom Pseudomonadati; phylum Pseudomonadota; class Gammaproteobacteria; order Pseudomonadales; family Pseudomonadaceae; genus Pseudomonas; species Pseudomonas sp. FME51. Next base: position 13,083 of record NZ_JABUYN010000010.1, read on the forward strand.
CCCCGATGGTCGCCAACACGCCCATCATGGCCCCAAGCCGGGACAGGTCCCCTTCCTGCACCACGCTCGCGCTCAGCGACATGCGTTGCAGCAAGCGATTGATCTGATCAGCCGTGACGTTGCTGCCCCGGTGATGATCGAAATGCTTCAGCTCAGCCTGTGCTGCCTGCCAGATGCGACCGACCGCACTGCAGCTGGCCTGCTCGGTCAGCTGGGCGGTATCCCGGTGGCGGAAGGCATTAATGAATGCCCGGTTACGTCGTCTGGCGGTAGAGAAGGCCCAGAGCTTCTCGAACAGAATCGCCCAGGTCAGCAGCGAACAGAACACCAGAAATAGCATGACCGACTTCACGACCAGGTCGGCCTGAACGAACATCTCGCGCACACCAAAGCGCTCAACAACGGTCCCCGCGAAGGGCTCGGCGGCAGCGATGTCCGCAGGAGCGACACTATCGCCGGATTGTTGTACCGCTGGGTTGACGGTAGCGGCAGGTGTCTGGGCCAATGCCAGACCGCCGGTCAGGCCAGCTATACCCAGTAGCGTCAATAGACTCATCAGCCGCAGCCTTGCCTGCCAGCTACCCGCCCGCGATCGAAGTTTATTGATTTCCATGTGAACCTCGTTTGTTGTTATTGGTTGTTGTCGAAGCCAGAGGCATCCGGATTCAGGGGAGCGAGAATGGCCTGCAGCGCCATGACATAACGGCTGAAGGCAGTACGACCTTGGGCGCTGAGACATACCCGGGTGCGGGGCTTGCGGCCGGCGAAATCCTTTTTGACCAGCACGTAACCCGCATTCTCCAGCGTAGTGAGATGCGCGCCGAGGTTGCCATCGGTAGCCTCGACGATGGCGCGCAGCGCCACGAACTCGAGCCACTTCCCCGCATCCAGCGTGTTCAGCGCGGCCATGACCTTCAGCCGGACCGGCTGGTGAATGATTTCATCCGGTGTCTGCATCACAACGCCCTGAGCCAGAGGCCGGAGACGATCAGAGTGCCCCCGCAGGCGAGCGTCATCCAGGGCCAGAACACCGGGAGTAACAAGAGATAGCCACCCAGGCACAGGATGCCGAGCAGCAAACCGATGACCATATAGCGCGGCCGCAACTGGATACCGCGCAGAATGTACAGGGTCGCCAGCAACATGGGCGCAAGCATGGTGCCCTGCTCCGGCGTGAGGGGCCAGAAGATGATATTGAGGGCGAGGCAGAACAGCAGAAAGGTCCCGATGACGGCCAGATAACGCCAGGCGACGCGGGCTCCGTCGGCACCGGTACGGCTGGCCATCCAGGTGCCGACGCCTATGGTGACGAAAACGACCACTATCCAGATTGGGATCAGGTAATCGCGGAAGCAGGCGGTGAGGGCAAATCCGACGACATAGGCCAGCCCCCATAGTAGCAGTTGTCCGGATTCGGCCTGATAATCCTGGAAGCCGGCGGCGCGATGCCGGATCAAATCAATTTCACGCAGCGCCTGGGCGGCCTCTTCAACGGTAGTGGTCATACCGGATCTCTTTGTTGTTATTTTGTAAAGTACTCTATGCGACAGAGAGATCAAAATCAACAACTGTCTCGGAATGGATTAATTAAATATTGTGACCCACCTCACAACTACGCGCGATTTCTGTCAGCCAGGCGGCACTCTGGATATCGAACCGGAAGCCGGTGATACTCTCGGTTCCAAGCTCGTAAAGGGGCTGCCGCCTTTTCTCCGCTTCTGCTGCGTCTTGCTCAGCAGTACGGTGAGAATGGGGAAGTGATTAAACCTTGAACTCTGCCGCAGCCTGCTGCACCTGAACGGCGAGCTGTTGCTGGGTCTGGGCACTGGTGGTCAATTCGGTCATGGCTTCGGCGGTCTTCTGCGACTGCACATGGATACCCGCGAGCTTGTCGCCCATACGCTGCGCCCGGTGACTTTCTTCCATGATGGCAGTGTCGATCTCGCCACTGGCGCGGGTAATGTCCGCCACCTGATCGCGGATGGCTACCAGCAGGCACTCCGCCTGGGAGGCGCCCCGCAAGCATTGCGCGGCCGTATCCTGCTCCTGGGCCAGGCCCAACGCGGCTTCACTGACGGTGCTGCGAAGCCGGTCCAACATGGCCTGAATCTGCCCGGTGGCGTCCTGGGTGCTGCGCGACAGGCGCCGCACCTCATCGGCCACCACCGCGAACCCGCGTCCCTGGTCCCCTGCCCTGGCCGCCTCGATAGCGGCATTCAATGCCAGCAGGTTGGTCTGTTCGGCTACGCCTTCGATGGTATCCAGCACCGAAACAATATCGCCCGCGGCCTGCTGCAATTGCTCCATGCTGTCGCAGGAACTGGTCACCTCGCCGGCCAGTTGCTGAATCATGCGGCTGACTCCGGAGACCGAGTCGTAACCCTGCTCGGCGCTCTGATCGGCCTGCCGCGCCTTGCTTGCCGACTCGCCGACCAGCCGCGCCACATCACGAATGGACTCCTGCAGCGCGGTAGATTCGGCATCCAGTTCGGTCAGCGCCTTACGCTGCTGCAGCGCGACATCCCGACATTGCTGACTGGTGCTGACGTTGCGGGTGGCCGCGTCGGCAGTCTGCTGCGAGGTCGAACGGATGCGGGTGATCAGGCCAGCGAAGGTTTCGAACAGTTGATTCAGGGCCTGGGAGATGGCGCCGATCTCATCATTGCCGCGATCGGGCATGCGTCCAGTCATGTCGCGCTGATGCACGATGGCGGTGATCGAAGCCGACAGCCGGCCCAGCGGGTTGGCCACCATTCGCGTCAACAGCCAGGATGCTCCTGCGGCGATCAAGCCCATAACCAACACTGCCAGCAGGATACTCAGCATGATCTCGCTGCGCATGGCACCCACGGCTCCGTAACTTTCCTCCAGCGACTGCTCGGTGATCAGCGCGAAGGTGGTGTCGCCAACCTGCAGGGGCTGCCAGCTCATCAGCACGGTCGTGCCGAAGGGATTGGTCATCTGTCCCAGACCGGATTCGCCGGCAACGGCGCGCTGTACCGCCGGGCTGTCGAAGCGATAGCGGCCGCTCAGCGCCTGATGCCGCTGCATATCCGCCTGCATGTCGGGTTGCTGGGCGGAAAGGTCCAGCTTGCCGAGCGTCTGTTCGGGCTGGGTCAGCACCGGCCGCGGCTCGGTAATCAGACGCCCGTCCGGTGCAACCAGATAGGCATCGCCGGTGACACCCAGGCCGATATCCTGCCAGTTACCGTCGGCGGTCATCAGCGCCGTGAAGCGTTCGGCGGGCAGTTGCACCACCAGATAACCGAGGGGCTTGTCCGGACTGTAGACCGGATGCTGCACCGGCACCCCGAAAAACACGACCTGCTCGTCGAAATGGCCGGCAAACAAGGAAAAGCGCGACACGCTGAACTGATCAGGCCAGGGAGCAGCAGCCATCTCCGCAACCAGCTCACCCAGCGCAGTCTGGGCGAAAGGTCCGTCCTTCAGCGAGCTGGCGAATACCGGCCCCTTGTTGACGCTGTAGATCACGTCATGGCTGGCCGCGTCGACCAACATCAGATCGTGGTAACCATAGCGAGTGGCGATTTCCCGGAAGCTGGCCTGATAGCGCAGGTGCTGCTGGCCGTAGATGGTCGCGTCCTGCGGATCGATCATTTCACCCAACTGCTCGGCCCCGTTGGGATTGTTTGCCATATAGGCCTGCTGTAACAGCAATCCTTCCAGCCGGATGGCCGCCAGCCAATCAGCGACAGGTGCCGTTTCGCCCCGGGTCCGCTCGTGGTAGATCGGCTGGTAATGTTCCGAGTACCAGTCGCCCATGCTCTGCTGCAACTGCTCCAGCTTCGGCGAGGTGACCTCGTAGCGGTAGGAAACGAAAGGGCGAACGAAGCCGTAGATGGCTTCCTGGGTCATACGACTGTTGGCCACCGATAGAAGCAGATCATGATGGCTCTGCAGCTGACTGCTGACGCTGCCCTGGCGACCGGCCGCCACCGCCATGAACTGCTGCTCGACGGTGCGCCCTACCGCCTCGCTGCTGCGATCGAGCGCCAGCCATCCGGTAATGCCGGAAGAAACGACAACAGCCAGGATCGTCAACAAGGACGAGCCCAGCATCAAGCGGGTGGATATCTTCATGGGGGGCAACACACCAAGTACCGAATGTGCGTTGCATGCTAGGGAAAATGGGTTGCAATTTGATGACAAACCGGCAACTGGCCATCACGCCATTGCCGGTCTGCAGGGCGCTTCAGCGGGCCGACACCAGCATATTGCTGTCATCAGTGACCGGGCAATTGATGAACGACGAAGTGGCCAACCAATGATCATCCGGATACCAGGAAAACATGAACTGGCCGCCCTTCAGACTATCCACCACCATGCTCGCCACTTCCGGGCGTACCGCCGGGCAACCATGGCTGCGACCGATGCGGCCATGGCGCTCGATCCAGCTGGGATCAACATAATCGGCGGGATGAATGACGATCGCCCGCTGGCGGGCCAGGTCATTGATGCCCGGCTCCAGGCCATCCATGCGCAGGGAATAGCCGTGCTTGCCGAAGTAGCTTTCCTGGGTGCGGAACAGGCCGATGCTCGACTGATGGCTGCCCTCGATATTGGAGAAGTTGCTCGCCAGGTTATCGCCCGAGCCCTGGCCGTGGGCGACCAAATCCTGCAGCACCAACGTCCTGGCCTGCAGATCGAAGATCCACATGCGCTGCTCGGTAGACGGCAGAGAAAAATCGATGACAGCCAGACGCTTGGCAGGCTCGGCGCCGCTGTTGACAGCACACTGCATGGCCGAGACGGCCGTCAGCAGCACCTGCGGATTCAGCTCGGGTGCCTGGGTAGCCAGCGTGCTGGCCAGGGTGGTCTGCGTATAAGGTTGCGCAGGTGGATGGGTGATGGCGGTTTCCATGGCGGCACCGGGGCCGCCCACAAGTGCAAGACAGGCAGCAGTCAATACGCCAACGCGGCGTAGACAATCGAACATCAAATAACCCCTCGACTCAAAGAAACTGAGCCAACAAAAAAGCTGGAAAAACAGGTCGCTACCCGGCTTCTTTGAAAAACCACGCGTGGCGTTGCCTATACTGCATCAAGGCCGGATGAATGGAAGCGCCCCCCAAATTGTGAGTGGGAGATTACCTGTTGCTCAAAAAATGTACAGTGCTATTCGTCAGTTGCCTTTGCTGGACCGCGGTACCCGCCAAGGCAGAATTCACCGTCAAGGTTGCATTGACGCCCATCCAGGAGAGCTTGATGCACGGCACTGCCCTGCAGTGCGAAGGGTTGCCGGAACTGCGCAGCATGCCAACCGGCGAGGCCCTGGAGCAGCTCTACGAGGTCAATGGCTACATTTCCATCTGGCAACAAGAAGAGCGGTTGCAAAGCCTGCAAGAGGAGTTGCTCGAGCTGGCGACCGATGGGCTGAAGCCGCGGGAATATGCTCTTGCCTTTACCGACCCGCCCGAAGATGTCTGTGCAGAACTGCGGGTGACCGGCGCTTATCTGCAAGCATTGGAGCATCTGAGCCGCGGCCGTCTGGATCCCGAAGACCATGAACCCATGTGGCACCCGAAGGATTATCCGCCACCAGTGGAGCCGACCGTTGCAGAACTGGGCCGCTATGGGCTAGCAGATATCTCCCGCGCATTCGATCATGCTCGCCCCACTCTGCCCCAATACGTGGAACTACGCCGCGCCTACCGACAGATGGACCGCGAACCGGTGATCTTTACTGCCTTTCCCGAGGGCCCGTCGATCAAGCCGGGAGCGACTGATCAGCGTCTGCCCCAACTGGCCCAGCGGCTCATGCTGGAAGGTTTTCTGCCATGGGAAGACCCTTCTGCCGGCCCACTCACCGACCCGATCAGCTCGGTTGCTGAACCGGTACGCGCTCAGCCGCTGAGCTACGATAGTCCACTGCAACAAGCAGTCCGGGCATTCCAGGTCGCCCATGGTTTGCAAAGCGACGGCATTGTCGGTCGGCAGACGGTGGCAGCGCTGAACGTTACCCCCCAAGAGCGTCGGCTACAGGTACTCATCAACCTGGAACGCCTGCGCTGGTTGGAGGCCAGGCGGGATCAACATGTGTTGCTGGTCAACTCGGCCGGCAGCACCGCGGTCGTACTCCAGGGCAACGATGTTCGCTGGGTGTCCCGGGTGCAATCGGGCACCGCCGACCGAGCCACCCCGCTGATGGTATCGCGCATCAACCGGGTTACCCTCAATCCCAGCTGGACCATTCCGCCAACCATTTTCCGCAAGGATAAACTGCCACAGATCCGCAGCAATCCGGCCTACTTTGCCGAGCGCAATCTGCAGGTGCTGGATTACCAGGGCAACCGGTTGAATCCGGCGGATATCGACTGGTACAACCCCCAGGGTGTGCTGTTGCGTCAACCACCGGGGCCAGAGAACCCGCTCGGGGCCATGGTATTCCGCTTCGAAAATCCCTTTGCCGTATTCCTCCACGATACGCCCAGCCGGTCGCTGTTCGAACGGGCTGCGCGGAATGTCAGCTCCGGCTGTGTGCGGGTGGAGCAGGCAACGGAACTGGCGGATTATCTATTCGATAACCTGGACGCCAGCGAGCGGGAACGCATCCGCAAACTGCAAGCCACCGGAAAAACCCATGAGATCCGGGTCAGGAATGGCCCGCAGGTGATCCTCGGCTACTGGACCGTGCAGGTGATGGAGGACGGCAGCCTGCGCTATCTGCCTGACCCCTATCACATGGATGAGGCACTGGGGAAAGCCCTGAGCGCCGCCCTTCGGGAGGATTGAACTCAGAAGCCCAGCGCCGCCAGACGCTGGGCGATCGACTGCAGTATTTCCAGCCCCTGGACATCGGTTTCCAGCCAGGGCAAGCGCGGACGGGGCAGTTGGCTCAGTTCGGTATCAATGCGCTGCAGATACACTGCTTCCTGCTCGCGGCGGCGGCGCAGAAAGTCGCCATCGGCCTGCTCGGGAATGACCCGATTGACCAGTGTCGCAACGACGGGAATGCCCACTTCCGCGAGCGTAGCAACTGCCCGTACGGTTTCCAGAATGGGCAGCCGCTCGGGCGTCATTACGAACAAAAAACCACTGATCGCAGGATCTTCCAGCTTGCGCCGCGCCTGGTGAAACAGCCGACGACGGTTCATCAGGGTTCTGGCGACATCCCGTGATCGCCGGTCCACGGTACTCAGCGAATCCTGCTCCGGATCGTCAAAGGGCGTGGCGATATCGCGCCCCGCTTTTGGCGTCAGGTGCTGCAATACCTTGCCCAGCTCGGCAGATTTGCGATTGTGTGACAGCAGGCCATCGGTCCAAGCGGCCATGGCTTCGGGCAATGACAACAGGCGCAGTGTATGACCGATGGGCGCGGTGTCGAAAATGATCAGGTCATATGCGCTGTCCGGGTCATTGATCAACCGGGCAATGCGCTCCAGCAATGCCGCTTCCTGAGTACCCGGGGACTGCCGCGTTAATTGCATCTGCCGCTTGAGTTCGCCGAGCATTTCCGGGGCGGCAAAGCCCTTCATCTGCTCCATTACCCGCTTGAGGTGGCTATCGACCTCGGCATCCGGATCGATTTCCATGGCGTCCAGATTCGGCAGTATGCGGCGTGGCTTGTCGTCCAGTTCACGGGCGAAGACGTCACCGAGGCTGTGGGCCGGGTCGGTGGACACCACCAGGCAACGCCGACCGCGCTCGGCGGCGAGTACCGCCAGCGCAGCCGACACCGTGGTCTTGCCCACGCCACCCTTGCCGCCGACCCAGACCAGCCTACGGCTCAACAGATCAAACATGGGATTCTCTCAACAGCAACGAAAGTGATCCAGCGGCGAATGTTCCATGCCCATGCGCCGGTGCCAGTCGTGGAAGCGTTCCAGCAAGAATGGCTGCAGCTCCAGTGTGTAATAGGCGGCCGGGTTCGGCACACCCATCATCTCGGCAAAGACCAGCAGCATGAACAGGTCATCCTCATCGCGTCGAGCCCGGGCAATCGCGCCCCGATAGCGGCTGCTGTAGGCCTCCTCGAGGAAGAAGCGGGCCTGGTCAAGCCAGCCCCGCTGCTTCGGCTCCCGGCCTGTGGTCACGGCTGCTCCTGCGCCGCAATGGCGCGGTGCCGCTTGAGCGCCGAGACGCATTCCATGGCGACCAGGATCGACGCGACCAGCACCACCAGGTCCAGGGCCAGCAGGAAGTAGTTGCCCTGCTCGTAGAAGGTCCGCACCTGGAGCACCAGCGCGATGACCGTCATTACCAACACGAAGCACAGGGGCACCAGGGTATACCTGATCGGTCGACGCAGGTGGACCAGCATCACGGTGATGACTAACAGCGTCAGGCCCGCCAGTAACTGGTTGGTGGTGCCGAACAGGGGCCAGATCAGCATGCCGCCGGAGCCATCTGCGCCACCGGCGCCAAAGGCCAGCAACAGGCAGGAAGCAATCGCCAGGATGGTCGCCGGCAGCCCCTTCTTCATCCACTCGATATTGTAGATATCACCCCACTCCTGGAATATGTAGCGCTGCAGGCGCAGGCCAGTATCCATGGTAGTGCCGGCGAACAGCGCAGCCATCACTGTCAGCATGGTGGCCGCCAGCACATCGGATACCCCCATGGCGTTGGAGATAATATAGGCACCGCCCTGCACGAATGCAGTCACCCCGCCCTGGCCGAACGCGGAATACATGGCCTCCCAGTCTGCCAGCGAGGCAAATCCGGCCGAAGCCACCAGAATCGCCGCCAGGGCCAGCATGCCCTCGCCCACCGCACCGAAATAACCAACGAAACGAGCATCGGTCTCGCGGTTAAGCTGCTTGGAGGTAGTGCCTGACGAAACCAGACCGTGGAAGCCGGAGATGGCACCACAGGCAATGGTCACAAACAGCAGCGGAAGAATGGATGGCGTACCGGCCGGCACGTTGTCGTTGAACATCGGCGCGATCATGCTCGGGTTGAGCAGCACGATAGCGGCATACAGAATCAGCAGCCCGACGAACAGTTGCAGGCCGTTAATGTAGTCTCGGGGTTGCAGCAGCATCCACACTGGCAATACCGAGGCGACACCGGCATAGAGGAACAGCAGCAGGATCCAGACGGCGTTACCAGACATGCCAGCGACCTCAGCTGGCATCTGAACCGGCACTGACGGCCCGAGCAGAATCAGACCATACAAGGCCGCCACGCCGACGACCGATACCGTGATCAGACCAATCTTGCGCCGATAGATCAGTTGTCCGATAACCAGCGCCACGATAATCGCGCCCCACACCGGCACGACTGCCGAAGGGAAGGACATCATCAGGTTGGCGATCACCACGGCGAATACCGCGTTAACCATCAGCAGCAACAGGAAGATGACGATCATGAATATGCTGCGTGCCCGCTTGCCGACCACATCACCGGTCAGCGATCCGACGGAGCGGGCCTTGTTGCGGACACTCGCCCAGATGGCCCCGGCATCGTGCACGCCAGCGAAGAAGATGGTACCGAAGACCACCCAGAGAAACGCCGGCGCCCACCCCCAGATGACCGCGATGGCCGGCCCGACAATGGGCGCAGCCCCCGCCACCGAGGTGAAATGATGGCCCCAGAGAACGTACTTGTTGGTGGGCACAAAATCGACGCCGTCTTCCAGCTCATGAGCAGGCGTACGAAAGTTCGGATCCAGACGGAATATCTTCTCGGCGATGAATTTGGAATAGATGAAATATCCCAACGCCATCAGAATCAGTCCTACCGCCAATACCAATACTGCGCTCATCCCATGCTCCTTGTTTTTATTTGTTCATGGCCAATGCAATATAGCCCATGATTAGAAGCGAAGCTGCATATCAGGTGCAATCCTGAATCGGACGCTGGGGTCGCCTGGTGCAACTGTCTCGCGTCAGATCCAGCGTCGCCTGCGAAAGAATACCAGCAGACCGACAACGATCACCAGCATCAAGGCCATCACCGCTGGGTAGCCCCAACGCCAGCGTAATTCCGGCATTACATCGAAATTCATGCCGTATACCCCGACGATGAAGGTCAGTGGCATGAACAGGGTGGCGAAGATCGTCAGCACCTTCATGATTTCGTTCATGCGTTTGCTGATACTGGATAGATACAGATCGAGCATGCTGACCAGTAGTTCGCGAATGGTGTCGATGCTGTCCATAACATGGATGGCATGGTCATAGACATCGCGCAGGTAGAGCCGGGTTTCTTCGGAAATCAGCGTGCCTTCGTCTCTGCTCAACCGGCTGAGCACTTCGCGCAATGGCCAGATCGACTTGCGCAACAACAGCATCTCCCGTTTGTAGTGATGGATGCGCGCCAGGGTGTCGGGGCCGGGTGCGTCGATCAACTGGTCTTCCAGCGCCTCGACCTGCTCGCCGATGTATTCCAGCATTTCGAAATAATGATCCACCACTGCATCCAGCAGCGCGTAGGCGAGATAATCGGTGCGCATGAAACGGATACGCCGGCCGGCCCGCAGCCGTTCGCGCACTCCCTCGAATACATCGCCCGGGCGCTCCTGGAATGACAGAACAAAATTCGGCCCCAGCACCAGGCTCAGCTGCTCGGAATGAATCTGCTGCCGCCCCTGGTCGGACTGCAGCATGCGCAGCACGATATAGAGATAGCCCTGATAATCTTCCACCTTGGGCCGCTGGTCGGTATTGAGGATGTCTTCCATCACCAATGGATGCAGTTCGAACAGCGCCCCGAGCTTTTCCACTATTACGGCGTCGCTGACACCATCGACATTGAGCCAGAGGATGCGCTCGGCGTCTGTCTCCCTGGCATAGCTATCCAAATCCTCGATGACCGATTCGGACAGCTCGTCAGGGGTATAGCCGATCAGGCGGATGGCCGCGCTGTCCGGCTTGTGCTTGCCGATATGCACCAGTGTCCCGGGCGGTGCCCCGACCTTGGCCCCGCGCCTGACTACCAACTTGCGTGCCATATGCTCTCCGGATCAGCCTTGTTCTGGTGTGTCGAACCATTTCAACTTGTCGCGCAGACTCACCACCTCACCAACGATCAGCAGGGTCGGCGGCTTGATTTCAGTCTGCTCGACCAATGCCGGCATACTGGCCAGTGTACCGGTCAGCACCATCTGGCTGGATGTGGTGCCCTGCTGGATCAGTGCGATGGGCGTGGTTGGAGCCCGGCCATGCTGGATCAATTGCTCGCAGATCACCGGCAGCCCAACCAGCCCCATGTAGAACACCACCGTCTGCCCCGGTACCACCAGCTCCTGCCAGGGCAGATTGGTGCTGCCGTCCTTGAGGTGGCCGGTAACAAAGCGCACCGATTGGGCGTGGTCGCGGTGGGTCAGCGGTATACCGGCATAGGCGGAACAGCCGTTGGCGGCGGTGATACCCGGTACCACCTGAAAGGGAATGTCATTGGCGGCCAGCTCTTCTATCTCCTCGCCACCCCGGCCGAAGATGAAGGGATCGCCGCCCTTCAGCCGCAGCACCCGCTTGCCCTCCTTAGCCAACCTTACCAGTAACTGGTTGATCTGCTCCTGGGGTACCGCATGATCGGCGCGGGCCTTGCCCACATAGATACGGTCCGCGTCACGCCGGCACAGATCGATGATGGTATCCGGCACCAGCCGATCATGCAGCACCACATCGGCCTGCTGCATCAGACGCAGTGCGCGGAAGGTCAACAGGTCCGGATCACCCGGCCCGGCACCGACCAGATAGACCTCGCCCCGGTAGGATTGGCCCTTCTGCTCCTGCAGACGCTCGATCAGCAGTTGCTCGGCTTCGGCATCACGCCCAGCGAAGACCCGCTCGGCGATATCGCCCTGAAAGGCATCTTCCCAGAATACCCGGCGTTGATTGATGGTCGGGAAAGCGGCCTTGACCTGGGCCCGAAAACGTTGGGCCAACTGCGCCAGACGTCCCCAGGAATGGGGGAACAGCGTTTCGATACGCGCCCGGGTCAGACGCGCCAATACCGGTGCGTGACCGCCACTGGAGATTGCCACCACCAAGGGTGAGCGATCGACAATGGCAGGAAAGATGACAGTACAGTGTTCGGGGGCATCAACCGCATTCACCGGCAGGCTGCGCGCCTGGGCATCACGGGACACTTGAGCGTTGAGCGCGTCATCATCGGTGGCAGCGATGACCAGTTGTACGCCATCGAGGTACGCTGGCTGATAGCCCTGCAACACCCCTTCGCCGGCCTGCTGTTCGAGCAGCTCAAGCAGTTGCGGCTCGATCTCCGGTGCAACCACGCGCAACCGTGCGCCGGCTTCATTCAACAGTCGAGCCTTACGCAGTGCTATGTCACCCCCGCCGACCACCAGTACCAGGCGTCCACGCAGGTTATGAAACAGTGGCAGAAAATCCATATTTACCCCTCTGGGTAGCGACACGCGAGATTCTCGACGAACTACGAACACGCTCACATATTCTTCGGGAGCGGCCCGTGTGGAGAGGCCATAACCGCTCCCACAAAAACCATATCCGGCATCAGGCGGGTCAAAGGCTCTTGCAAAAGGCCGTTCTGCTACCGCCCTCAGCCGATCCGCTCAAGCCCACCCATATAGCCACGCAGCACTTCCGGCACGATCACGCTGCCGTCAGCCTGCTGGTAGTTTTCCAGCACGGCAACCAGTGTGCGGCCAACTGCCAGCCCGGAACCATTCAAGGTGTGTGCCAGTTCTGGCTTGCCGGTTTCCGGGTTGCGCCAACGGGTCTGCATGCGCCGCGCCTGGAAGTCGCCACAGCTGGAACAGGAGGAAATCTCGCGGTATTTGTTCTGGCTGGGAATCCATACTTCCAGGTCGTAGGTCTTCACTGCACCAAACCCCATATCCCCAGTGCACAATGCCAGTGCACGGTACGGCAGACCGAGACGTTGCAGCACGTCTTCAGCATGACCGGTAAGCTCTTCCAGAGCGCGCATGGAATCATCCGGACGCACGATCTGCACCATCTCTACCTTGTCGAACTGGTGCTGACGAATCATGCCGCGGGTGTCACGTCCGGCAGAGCCGGCTTCACTGCGAAAACACGGCGTATGCGCGGTCATCTTCACTGGCAGGCTGCTGGCATCGAGGATACTCTGACTGACGATATTGGTCAGTGACACTTCTGCAGTAGGAATCAGATAGAGATCGCGCTGGTCGCCGCCGCGCGGCACCTTGAACAGGTCTTCTTCGAACTTGGGTAGCTGACCGGTACCCAGCAGTGCGTCGGCCTGCACCAGGTAAGGTGTGTAGAACTCTTCATAACCATGTTCATTGATGTGCAGATCCAGCATGAACTGGGCTAACGCACGATGCAGTCGGGCGACAGGCCCGCGCATCAGCGCAAAACGCGCGCCGGACAACTTGGCAGCAGTCTCGAAATCCAGATACCCGTGCAGCTCACCGATGGCGACGTGGTCTTTGACCTCGAAGTCGAACTGTTGCGGCGTGCCCCATTTGCGCACCTCGACGTTATCCTCTTCGCTCAGACCGACCGGTACGCTGTCATCCGGCAGGTTGGGGATGTTCAGCAAGATGTTATCGAGTTCGGTCTGAATGCCGTCCAACTCCTGCTTGGCGGCGTTCAGTTCCTCGCCCATACGATCGACATCCGCCAGCAGCGGCTGGATATCCTCACCACGGGCCTTGGCCTGCCCGATCGACTTGGAGCGGCTGTTGCGTTCGGCCTGCAGACTTTCAGTGCGGGTCTGCACCGACTTGCGGCGTGCCTCCAGGGACTCGAGCAGACTCACGTCCAGTTCAAATCCGCGAGTGGCAAGACGTTCAGCAATCAGTTGGGGTTGGCTACGGACCAGTTTTGGATCAAGCATCGGGCATCATCTTATGGTTGCGGGTGGCAGCCTGGCGACTATCGAGTCAGCATCAGGCCGGCCCAGGTGGCGATCAGACAAAGACACACACTGAGCAGGACATATCCCAGAGCCAACAGGCTCTGGCCATTCTCCAGCAGACGCCAGGCGTCCAGAGAGAAGGTGGAAAAGGTGGTGAAAGCGCCAAGGAAGCCGATCATCAGACCTTGTTGCAACAGCGGCGACAGCTCCGGGCGGTTCAGCCACAGGCCATATAGTATACCTATCGCCAGGCATCCGAGCAGGTTGATGATGAAGGTCGCCAGCGGGAATGTGCCAGGCCACAGCAATTGCACGCCCGATGCCAGGCCAACTCGGGACAGTGCGCCCAGCGCACCACCCAGGGCAATGACCAGCACTGTCTGCATCATGGTTGCTTTCTGCGCTTGTTCGAGCTGGCGGCATCCAGCCCGCGCAGGTACTCCAGCTTCTGGCCGATCTTCAGTTCCAGCCCGCGCTTGACCGGCTGGTAATAGCGGCGCGGTTGCAGTTCTTCAGGGAAATAATCCTCGCCGGCGGCATACGCCTCTGGCTCATCGTGGGCATAACGGTAAGCCTGGCCGTAGCCCAGCTCCTTCATCAGTTTGGTCGGTGCGTTGCGCAGGTGCAGCGGCGGCTCCAGCGATGGCTGTCCTGCGACATCCTGCAGGGCCATCTTGAAGCCTTTGTAGACCGCATTACTCTTCGGCGCGCAGGCCAGGTAGGCAAGGGCCTGTGCAATCGCCAGTTCCCCTTCCGGACTGCCGAGGCGCTCCTGTACATCCCAGGCACTGAGACACAGTGTCAACGCACGGGGGTCGGCGTTGCCGATATCCTCACTGGCCATACGCACCACGCGCCGGGCGATATACAGCGGATCACAGCCGCCATCGATCATGCGCGCAAACCAGTACAGCGATGCATCCGGGTCAGACCCGCGTACGGACTTGTGCAAGGCCGACATCTGGTCGTAAAAGGCTTCTCCACCCTTGTCGAAACGCCGGCGGTTGTCATTCAGCAGGTCACCGACCAGCTCAATATCGATGGTTCCACCGTCCGCCACCAGGTCAGCGGCGATCTCCAGCAAGTTAAGCACTCGGCGCGCATCGCCATCGGCGGCGCCAATCAGCACGGTGCGCGCCTCCGGAGTGATATCGAGACGATGGGCTCCCAGACCGCGTTCGACATCCGTCAGCGCCCGGTCGAGCAAGGCGCCCAGCGCCTGTTCATCCAGCGATTTGAGCACGTAAACGCGTGCCCGGGACAACAGGGCGTTATTCAACTCGAAGGAAGGGTTCTCGGTGGTGGCGCCGATGAACAGCAAGGTGCCATCTTCGACGAACGGCAGGAAGGCATCCTGCTGCGCCTTATTGAAGCGGTGCACTTCGTCGACGAAGAGTATGGTCTGACGGCCGTTCTGCGCGGCATGTTGACGGGCCTGATCCACGGCCAGACGGATATCCTTGACCCCAGCCAGCACCGCCGAGATAGTCACGAAGTGCGCATCGGCAAGTGTTGCCAGCAGCTTCGCCAAGGTGGTCTTGCCCACGCCCGGCGGCCCCCAGAAAATCATCGAATGCAGTGCGCCCTGCTCCAGCGCAACCCGCAAAGGGCGGCCCTGACCAAGCAGATGTTGCTGGCCGGCATACTCATCGAGACTCGCAGGCCGCATGCGCGCCGCCAGCGGTTGATGGCGCGCGGGATTGGCAAACAGGTCCATATCACTCACTGATGACATCGACCCCGGACGGCACAACGAAGGTAAACTGCTTCTCATCCAGCGGTTGGTTCAGTTCGATATTGCGGAACAGGATGTTGGTGCGCTGACCGATAGGGTCATTCATCTGCATATCGTTGATCATGCCATCGGTGAAGGAGATCCGCAGGTGATCGAACATGGAATCAGGTTCTCTGGGTGTCAGAGTGAAATCCTGCACGTTGCCGCCCTCGGTCCATTCGATAGTGAAATTCTGCTGCAGCTGGCTGACGTCACCTGACAACAACAGCGCTGGGGTATGGCTGAGGCGCTTGTCCATCTTCTGGATGGTGACCTGCTCAAGGTCCGGGTCATACAGCCACATCTGCTCGCCATCGGAGATCAGCAGCTGCTCCAGCGGCGGGTCAGTATGCCAGCGAAACATGCCGGGGCGCTTGAGCGCCAGGGTACCGGTGGTTTCCTGCAAGTTGGCGCCGTTGGAACTGAGCGTCATCTGCGAGAAGCCACCGGTCATGGTACGGGTCTGGGACAGCAGTTCGTTCAGTCGTTCGGCCGCGCGAGCCTGGTCGTCCGCCATGACGGCCAGGGGCAGCGCAGCGAGGCATACGGCAGCCAGGGTGGAACGCAGTAGTTTGCTGATCATTTTCGAGCCATTACTCCACTAGTCACGTACGGGAGGCGGCGCGAGCACTTCGCGCGAGCCATTGGTATTCATCGATGTTACGACACCGGCCATTTCCATGGATTCAATCATGCGCGCTGCTCGGTTGTAACCAATCTTGAGCTTGCGCTGAACTGCCGAGATGGACGCACGACGACTTTCGGTGACGAATCGCACTGCCTCATCGTACAGTGCGTCTTCCTCTTCACCATCGCTACCCATGCTGCCACCGTCAAAGCTTCCCGCGCCGCCGTCATCGGCACCGTCAAGAATGTCCTGAATGTAATCCGGTTCACCACGCAGCTTCCATTCATCCACCAGACGGTGCACCTCTTCATCGGAAACGAAGGCGCCGTGCACCCGTACCGGCAAACTGGTGCCCGGCGGCATGTAGAGCATATCGCCATGACCAAGCAGCTGCTCGGCGCCGCCCTGGTCCAGAATGGTTCGCGAGTCGATTTTGCTGGATACCTGGAACGCCATACGCGTAGGAATGTTGGCCTTGATCAGACCGGTGATCACATCCACCGACGGGCGCTGAGTTGCCAGAATGAGGTGAATACCGGCGGCACGGGCTTTCTGTGCGATACGGGCAATCAGCTCTTCGACCTTCTTGCCGACGATCATCATCATGTCGGCGAACTCATCGATCACCACCACAATCACCGGCAGAGTCTGCAACTCTGGTGGTATGTCATCCATACTTTCACGCCGGAACAGCGGATCAGTCAGCGGCTCGCCGGCCTTCTGGGCGTCCTTGACCTTGCGATTGAAGCCGGCCAGGTTGCGCACGCCCATGGCCGCCATCAGCTTGTAGCGGCGCTCCATCTCGGCCACGCACCAGCGCAGCGAATTGGCAGCCTCCTTCATGTCGGTAACCACCGGACACAACAGATGCGGAATACCTTCGTAGATCGACAATTCCAACATCTTCGGGTCGATCATGATCAAGCGCACCTCTTCAGGGTGGGACTTGAACAGAATGCTCAACAGCATGGCGTTGACCCCAACCGACTTACCCGAGCCGGTAGTACCGGCCACCAGCAAATGCGGCATCTTGGCCAGGTCGGCGAGCACAGGCTTGCCGCCGATATCGTGCCCCAGCGCCAGAGTGACCGGCGATTGCGCCTCATCGAACTCGCGGGTCTGCAATACTTCCGACAACCGGACAATCTCGCGATCCTCGTTGGGGATCTCGATACCGACGGTGGTCTTGCCAGGGATGACCTCTACCACCCGTACGCTGATCACGGCCAGAGAACGCGCCAGATCCTTGGCCAGGTTGGAAATCTTGCTGACCTTGACCCCAGGCGCAGGCTGAATTTCGAAACGGGTAATGACCGGGCCCGGCTGAACCTTCTCCACTTCAGCCTCAACACCGAAATCCTTGAGCTTGATCTCCAGCAGACGGGACATCCCTTCCAGAGATTCAGGCGAGAAGCCCTTGCTGATCTTGCTCGGCGGGTCGAGCAGCGCGATGGGCGGCAACGAGCCAGGCACCACAGGCTCAAAGCTCAAGGGCGTCTGTCGCTCCTTCTGGGTGCGTACGCTGGCTTGTACCGGCTTGGTATCCAGCGGCTCTATTACCGGCGGCTGACGCTTCTCCTGAGCGGCGACATGTTTGGTCAGTGACTCCTGACGCCGGCTTCGCGAGGCCTCGGCCTGGCGCTTCTCTTCCGCAGCAACGCTCGGCTCACGCCGCGCCGCCGGCTCCGGGCGTAATGACGCAGAGCGATTTTCCGCTCTGCGCACGCGCCATCCAGCCCACGCCTGCCTGAACAGATCGAACAGATCCAGAGTGATGCGGCCCGCAAGGTCCATGACCCTGAACCAGGACAGATTGGTGAATACGGTCAGGCCGAACAGAAACAGCGTCAGGAACACCAACGTGCTGCCCTGCATGTTCAATACCGGATAGGCCATCTCGCGCAACAATTGACCCAGCGCCCCGCCCGCACCAGCCCCCTCCGGGAAACCCTCGGGGGCTGTCCCGTGCAGAGCAGCCAGTGCCGTGCCAGCCAGCAAGGTGAGTACAAAACCGATCAGTCGCCAGGAAAACAGCCAGCCATTCCAGACAAACGGCAAGTGTCGCCGACGGAACATCTGCCATACCTTGACGGCTACAATCAGGGGGAACAGATAGGCCAGGTAACCCAGCATGAACAGCAGCACGTCGGCGATCCAGGCGCCCATCCGCCCACCGGCATTCTCCACAGCCAGCTCACCGCTGCTGCGGGTCCAGCCGGGGTCGCCAACGTTGTGGGTAAACAGCGCCATGCACAGATACAGGCATAGCGCGATCATGCCCAGCAGCGCTCCTTCGCGCAGGCGCAGGCTGAGTTGCTCTTGCCAGGCAAAGTGCTGGCCTTTGTGAGATCGGGTATCCTTCAACGCTCTGGCTTCCGTCATGATTCAGCTGCCTATTGTACAGGTTCTGCAAAGTTCAGTTGAATTGACCTGTAAAGATGGGTTGCGTTCCTCCAATAACGGGAACTATCTTGATTAGAGACAATAACTTAACGCTTCTTCTTGATAAACCTTTTAACAGATCCATTGATCTGAAAATGAGAACCGCACAGGATTTGGAATGACCGAACTGATGTGGCTGGATCCGGACAGCCTGGATTTCCCCCCATCCAACGAAGCGCTCGCCAACCCCAATGGCTTGCTTGCCGTGGGCGGAGATCTGGCTCCCGCTCGACTGATGGCAGCCTACCGACAGGGTATCTTCCCCTGGTACGAAGAGGGACAGCCGTTGCTCTGGTGGTCTCCCGATCCGCGAACGGTGCTTCTCCCCTCCTCGCTGCATGTCTCGCGCAGCATGGGTAAGTTTTTGCGCAAGACCGATTACATCGTCACCTTCGACCGAGACTTTGCCGCCGTGATCCGCGCCTGCGCCGAACCACGCGATTACACCGATGCCACCTGGATCACCCCCGAGATGCAACATGCCTATATGCAATTACATCAATGGGATGTAGCCCACTCGGTAGAGGTATGGGATGGCGATGAACTGGTTGGCGGGCTGTATGGCGTTGCCCTCGGTAAGGTGTTTTTCGGCGAGTCCATGTTCAGCCGCCGCGACAATGCCTCGAAAACCGGCTTTATCGCCTTGGCTCGTCACCTTCAGGAACGCGGCTGCGAGTTGATTGACTGTCAGATGCCGACCGATCACCTTGAAAGCTTCGGCGCCCATGCAATTTCCCGAAATGACTTTGTCGCCGCATTGAGCGAGCTCTGCAATGAACAGGTTCCGACCTGCTGGCGGGCAATGCCCAGGCAGTCAGAGCATTGATGCTGCCGGCGCAGCTTCTATACTGGGGGGCGTACCTTCCAGAGCGATCCCCATGACTGATCTGGCGCACCTGAAATTCTATGCAACGCAGCCGCACCCCTGCAGCTACCTGCCCGGCGAACAGGCGGTGACACTGTTTCTCGACCCGCATCAGGCTATTGATATAGCCACCTACGGCAAGCTGTCCGAGCTGGGCTTTCGCCGCAGCGGGGAGCACCTGTACCGACCACACTGCGCCCAGTGCGGGGCCTGCATTCCTGCACGTATCCCGGTGGCTGTTTTCACGCCAAGCTCGCAGCAGAAACGCATTCTCAAGCGTAACCGGGATCTCCAGATGCGCACTACCCGGCCAGCAATAAGTGATGAAATCTACCAACTGTATGCCCGCTACATAACCGCCCGCCACAGTGACGGCGACATGTACCCGCCGAGCCGAGAACAGTTTCGTTCGTTCCTGGTGAGTGAGGATGCGTTCTGCGAGTTCAACGAATTCCGCCTGGACGGCCGTCTGCTGGCTGTCGCAGTCACCGACCGCATGCACAACGGGCTGTCCGCCGTGTACACCTTCTTTGATCCGGACGAAGCCCGTCGCAGCCTGGGTCGTTACGCTATTCTATGGCAGGTGGAACAGGCTCGGCAGGCGAATCTGCCGGCAGTCTATCTCGGGTACTGGATCAGAAACTGCCAGAAGATGAACTACAAAACCGAGTATCGTCCGCTGGAAATGTTGGTCAACCAGCGCTGGATCCCGGTTACGTAACCAGACCCAGGTAAAAATACCAGTCATAACTTGGCTGTTGCCGGCTTTTAAGGCACAATTGCTCACCTTTTTTGCGAGCCCTCATCCTGACGGCCCGCTTTGCAACAAATTGAGAGGCCTTTGCTTAATGGCGAAAGAAGACAGTATTGAAATGGAAGGCACCATCGTGGACACCCTGCCCAACACCATGTTCCGTGTTGAGTTGGAAAACGGCCACGTAGTGACTGCCCACATTTCAGGCAAGATGCGCAAAAACTACATCCGCATCCTGACCGGTGACAAGGTGCGCGTTGAATTGACGCCTTACGACCTGACCAAAGGCCGTATCACCTACCGCGCCCGTTAATCACGGACGCCCATCCGCAACGCCCCGACTTTCTTGTCAGGGGCGCCGGTTGACCCGGCAGAGCCTTCCAGCAGCCCCAGAACGCAAAAACCGTGTGCAAACACGGCAGCTTGCACACGGCTGTCTATGGAAGAGCGGCTGAATCAGCGCGCCATGTAACGACCCAGCTCAATCTTGCCGATCGATGCGCGGTGCACCTCATCCGGACCATCCGCCAGACGCAACGTTCTCTGCATGGCATACATGTGTGCCAACGGCGTATCCTCCGACACCCCAGCCCCTCCATGCATCTGGATCGCCCGATCGATTACTCGCAAAGCCACGTTAGGTGCCGCGACCTTGATCTGTGCGATTTCGCTCTTGGCGATCTTGTTACCCACGGTATCCATCATGTAGGCAGCGTTCAACGTCAGCAGACGCGCCTGGTTGATCTCGATGCGCGACTCGGCAATCAAATCGATATTACCGCCCAACTGAGCCAGGCGACGACCGAAGGCTTCACGCTCCACTGAACGCCGACACATCAGTTCCAGCGCACGCTCTGCCGCGCCAATCGAGCGCATGCAGTGGTGAATACGGCCCGGCCCAAGGCGCCCTTGAGCAATCTCGAACCCCCTGCCCTCACCCAGCAGTACATTGCTGTAAGGTACGCGGACATTCTCCAGCAGCACTTCGGCGTGGCCGTGGGGTGCGTCGTCATAACCGAAAACCGGCAGCGGGCGCAGGACTTTCAGGCCCGGCGCATCCATCGGCACCAGTATCATCGAGTGCTGCTGATGGCGCGGCGCGTCAGGATTGGTCAGCCCCATGAAAATCATGACCTTGCATCGCGGATCACAGGCGCCGGAGGTCCACCATTTACGCCCATTGATGACCCACTCATCCCCTTCTCGGCGTGCATTGGCCTGCATATTGGTCGCATCAGAAGACGCCACGCCCGGCTCGGTCATACCGAAACACGAGCGAATTTCACCGGCCAGCAGTGGCTCCAGCCATTCCTTCTTGTGTTCTTCACTGCCGTACCGCACCAGCACTTCCATATTGCCAGTATCCGGCGCGCTGCAGTTGAATGCCTCCGATGCCAGGCCAGAGCGGCCCATCAGCTCGGCCAGCGGTGCGTACTCCAGATTGGTCAATCCAGCACCCAACTCGGACTCGGGTAAAAAGAGATTCCACAAATCGGCGGCTCGTGCCTTTTCCTTGAGCTCTTCGACAATCGCGGTGGGCTGCCAGCGGTCACCCTCATTGACCTGCTGGTGGAATGTCGCTTCCGCCGGAAATACATGCTCCTGCATGAACGCATCAACCCGCTCACGCAACTGTTTGACCTTGGGGGAGTATCCGAAATCCATATTTATGCGCCTTTTCTGATTTTGTTGTGCGTATGTATCTGGGGTACAAAAAAGGTAGATGAGACAGGCAGATTTATCTAATCTATTTTCCGCGTGTATAAAGATTCATAAGTTATATATACTCGACCGCGCCTATAAGAGCCTATAAACGAGCCAAATGAAGGATGATGCTGCGATGAACCTCAGTAAAGTAGACCTGAACCTGTTCATTGTGTTTGACGCTATCTATACCGAAGCGAACCTGACCCGAGCCGGACAGATCGTCGGTATTACCCAGCCAGCAGTGAGCAATGCGTTGGCCAGACTGCGCGATACCTTCAATGACCCGCTGTTCGTCCGTACCGCCCAGGGCATGGTGCCCACACCGATGGCCCAGAACATCATCACGCCAGTGCGGCATGCCTTGCAGCTGCTGCGCGTTTCCGTGCAGGAAAGCCGTAGCTTCAACCCCGACCAGGCCAACAAGACCTACCGGATCAGCATGACTGACCTCACCGAGGCCGTGATCCTGCCACACCTTGCTGCTCGTATCCGGCGTCTGGCGCCGAGCATCACCATCGACAGTTTTCTCACTCGTCGCCGGGAAACCACCAAGGAACTGGCCGCGGGCCGGCTGGACTTTGCCATAGACGCCCCCCTGAATACCGACACCCAGGTGCGCCACGTCAAACTGTTCGAAGACCGTTATGTATGCATCATGCGTAAAGGGCACCCGCTGGCTGGAAAAGACAAAATTACCCTGGATGACTATCTGGCGCAGTCACACATTCACATCTCCAGCCGCCGCAACGGTTTGGGACATGTGGATCTGGCACTGGGCAAGATGGGTATTCAGCGCCGCGTGGTGCTGCGCTCGCAGCATTATCAGATGGCCCCGCTGGTTCTGGAATCAACGGACATGGTAATGACCGTCAGCGAACGCTTCGCTCTGCGCCACAATCTTCATTGGGTGAAATTGCCGATTGACGATATTCCGCCGATCCAGACTCACCTGTTCTGGCACGAGAGCACCGACCAAGACCCTGCCAACCGCTGGATGCGCGAGCAGATCATTGAGCTGTCACAACAGCTCGAACGGAAAATGAACAAGGAAAGGGAAGCCTCGGCTCAGGCTGAAGGCTGATTCAGCCCGCCTTACTCCAGCGCAGGCTCTTCCTGCGCTATCGGAGCGAATTGCTCGCGCCAGATTTCGCGGTATTTCTCCAGCAGCCTGCGTGGCTCGCCCTGCCTGACCATCCGATGCATACCTTGCGCCAGCGCCGCGCGCAGGGCGGGAGAGTTGCAGGCCGAGTTATGGGATACGGTGTAATGCAGCGGCTCGTTGATCAACGAGCCTTCAAGCACATCCAGCTGTTCAAGAATATTCATCTGCGCCGCCAGAGCCAGACCCTGATGCCGCTCATAGACAACGTAATCGGCACGATCGCGCAGCAGCAGCTCAAAGGATTGCTCGATTGAAGGGACAGCACTGATCTCAAGGTGATCTGCGGCATAGGTATCAAAGGCCGCGCCGAAGCTGTTGTTGACCAGTGAACTGCCGCGCTTGCCGCGCAGATCACCCCAGCCGCTGTAAGGAAATGCCTTGCCACGCTTGACGAAGATGACGCTCGGCACCTCCATGTAGGGCGGATAGATATAATCCATCTCGGCCAGACGACCCGGCGTCAGAAAGGCGCCGGCGAGCATATCAACCCGACCACTGCGCACTTCTTCCTGCGCGCGCGCCCAAGGGCCGACATTCAATACATCAACGTGAATACCGCTACCTTCGAGGGCATTTTCCAGCAACTCCACTGCGGCGCCGATCAGCCGCTTGGAATCATCGGGGTCGGCCCAGAGCACCGGGGGATACTGGGCATTGCCGGTAACGACGATGCGCTCACAAGCCCCGCCGGCCGCCAGGCTCGGACTACTGACGCCCAGCAGTGCCAGCACAAGCGTTGCCGACAGACACAACCCGCTGTTGAATCCCCTACGCACTGCCATGGATCACCTCCGCCAATTCATCTGCCCGCAGTATAGCGACAGATCAGGCGGCCGAATCAATGGCACCGCTGTGAAAGCGGAATTCCGTGTCGTTTTCAATGATGGCCTGGGATTCCACCTCGGCAAAAAACGCAACCCGTTCATCTATCGACTCATCTGCATAGTCGCGGGCGAGCTTGAGGTAATCCTGATAATGACGAGCCTCGGACTTGAGCAGTGATCGATAGAAATCGCCCAGCTCGGCATCCAGATGCGGTGCCAGCTTGGCAAAGCGCTCGCAGGAACGCGCCTCAATGAAGGCGCCGACGATCAGCGTATCCACCAACCGCCCCGGCTCCACCGTGCGCACATGCTGGCGCAGCCGTTGAGCGTAATGGCTGGCGGACAGGCCTCGATAGGCTATTCCGCGCTTACCCATCAGCGCAATAACCTGCTCAAAGTGACGCAGCTCCTCGCGCGCCAGGCGCGACATCTTCCGCAGCAGATCCGGCTTGTCGATATAACGAAACATGAGATTCAGCGCCGTGGAGGCCGCCTTCTTTTCACAGTTGGCATGGTCGATCAGCAGCTCTTCAGGATGCTGCAGCGCCTGTTGCACCCAGGCATCGGGAGTAGCGCGCCGCAGGAAGGCGAGCAATTCGTCGGGGAGTGTCATGTCTTCACGCAGTCAGATTGGTCAACCGGTGATTATACGGATATCCACCTGCGCCTGTCAGATCTGCGCAAAGGATGTTGACCCACGTCAACGGCATAACAAAAAAAACCGTCTACATTGATAGGTGTACGGCAACACGATGCTTTGTTTATCAAGGGAGAAGGCCATGCAAGCCATCAAAAGAATGCTGGTTGTGATTGACCCGACCAGGGAAGACAACGTGGCGCTGGTCCGATCAAGGCTGATTGCTGCCTTTATTGGCGCCGAGCTGCACCTGCTGGTCTGCGAGAACCGTCAAGACTACAAGCCAGTGCTGGCAGAATTATGTGCCGGGCTGGAGGCGGCTGGCATCAAGGCCGATTACACCCAGGCATGGCACTCCAACCTGACCGATACCATTGTTCGGACACTGGTGGCGGAAGGCTGCGGCCTGGTTATCAAGCAGCACCTGCCGGACAACCCCCTGAAGAAAGCCTTGCTGACACCGGACGACTGGAAGCTGTTGCGGCATTGCCCGGCCCCGGTGCTGCTGGTCAAGAATAGCGCCTCCTGGATGCATGGCAGCGTGTTGGCTGCGGTTGACCTGGGCAACCACGACGATCAGCACCATGTATTGCATGACACTATCGTCAGCCATGCAGCGGACATCGCCGACATGATCAATGGTCAGATGCACCTGATCAGCGCGCACCCTGCCCCCATGCTCTCGGCCGCCAACCCGGTTTACCA
Organism: Pseudomonas sp. FME51; assembly: GCF_014897305.1. NCBI lineage: Bacteria > Pseudomonadati > Pseudomonadota > Gammaproteobacteria > Pseudomonadales > Pseudomonadaceae > Pseudomonas > Pseudomonas sp. FME51. The sequence goes on from NZ_JABUYN010000010.1 coordinate 38,375, forward strand.
ACTTCGCGAGAATATCGTCAAGATCTACGTCGACAAGGCCGCACGCTACCGCGATGAATACAACATCAGCGAAGCCAATCTGCACATTGACGAGGGCCCAGCTGACACCCTGATTCCCAAAGTGGCCCATGAAGTTGGTGCCAGCGTCACGGTTATCGGTACCGTCGCCCGAACGGGCATTTCCGGTGCCCTGATCGGCAATACCGCCGAGGTTGTGCTGGATCAGTTGAGCGGGGATGTTCTGGTGCTCAAGCCCGACGACATGATTGCCCATCTGGAGGAGTTGCTGGAAAAATGACAGGAAGTGGCCTGCCGACTTATGGCAGGCCACCAATCACCTCGACTATTGGCTGTCAAACCAGCCAAGACCCGGCTTGAAACATCGCTCACCTTAACTTTACCCGCCTCTTGCTGTAGAATCCGGACCGCCGTAAGAGCTGTGTCCAGGCGTTTGCCCGCAACCCGTATTCTGTTACCCCAGTACACCAGGTTGCCCCCACCAGATCGGGCCTGCGCTTGCACCCTGCGCTATTGTCGGCATCCCAGGTCCGTGAGGATGACCGTTCCGTCACAAACGGAACAGACTGATGAGGGTAATTATTGTGCTTGAAGCCTATCGCAAACACGTTGAAGAACGCGCCGCACAAGGCGTCGTGCCTCAGCCGCTTAATGCCGAACAAACCGCTGGTCTGGTTGATCTTCTGAAAAACCCGCCGGCCGGTGAAGAAGAATTCCTGCTTGATCTGCTCACCAACCGCATTCCAGCGGGAGTGGATGAAGCCGCTTACGTCAAAGCCGCATTCCTGTCTGCAGTCGCCAAAGGTGAAGCCACCTCCCCGCTGCTGAGCAAAGTCCGCGCCGTCGAACTGCTGGGCACCATGCAGGGTGGTTACAACATCGCCACTCTGGTGGAACTGCTGGATAACGAGGAGCTGGCAGCAACCGCCGCCGAGCAACTCAAGCACACCTTGCTGATGTTCGACGCCTTCCACGACGTTGCCGAGCGCGCAAAAAATGGCAACCCGCACGCCAAAGCCGTTCTGCAGTCCTGGGCCGATGGCGAGTGGTTCACCAACCGCCCTGCTGTAGAAAAAAAGATCAGCCTGACCGTATTCAAGGTTCCTGGCGAAACCAACACTGACGATCTGTCCCCTGCTCCGGATGCCTGGTCGCGCCCCGACATCCCTCTGCACGCCCTGGCCATGCTGAAAATGGCTCGCGACGGGATCGAGCCGGTCGAGCCTGGCGTTACCGGTCCGCTGCAGCAGATCGAAGCCATGAAGGCCAAAGGTCTGCCCGTTGCCTATGTTGGTGACGTGGTCGGTACCGGTTCTTCGCGCAAATCCGCCACCAACTCGGTGCTGTGGTTCTTCGGTGACGACATCCCCAACGTGCCGAACAAGCGCGCCGGTGGTTTCTGCTTCGGTACCAAGATCGCCCCGATCTTCTACAACACCATGGAAGACGCTGGCGCCCTGCCGATCGAGTTCGACTGCAACGACCTGAACATGGGTGACGCCATCGACGTCTACCCGTACGAAGGCAAAGTCTGCAAGCACGGCACTGACGAAGTCATCACCACCTTCGAACTGAAGACTCAGGTTCTGCTCGACGAAGTACGCGCCGGTGGCCGTATTCCGCTGATCATCGGCCGCGGTCTGACCGAGAAGGCTCGTATTGAGCTGGGCCTGAGCGGTTCCGACCTGTTCCGCAAGCCCGACGTTCCGGCTGCGAGCAGCAAAGGTTTCACCCTGGCACAGAAGATGGTTGGTAAAGCCTGTGGCGTCGAGGGCGTTCGTCCCGGCACCTACTGCGAACCCAAGATGACCACCGTCGGTTCACAGGACACCACCGGCCCGATGACCCGTGACGAGCTGAAAGACCTGGCTTGCCTTGGCTTCTCCGCCGACCTGGTAATGCAGTCGTTCTGCCACACTGCGGCCTATCCGAAGCCGATCGACGTCAACACCCACCACACCCTGCCCGACTTCATCCACAACCGTGGTGGTGTTGCGCTGCGTCCGGGTGACGGCATCATCCACAGCTGGCTGAACCGCATGCTGCTGCCCGACACTGTCGGCACCGGTGGTGACTCGCACACCCGCTTCCCGATGGGTATTTCCTTCCCGGCTGGTTCAGGCCTGGTTGCTTTTGCCGCAGCCACTGGCGTCATGCCGCTGGATATGCCGGAATCGGTACTGGTGCGCTTCAAGGGCAAAATGCAGCCTGGCATCACCCTGCGTGATCTGGTGCATGCGATCCCTTACTACGCTATTCAGAAAGGCCTGCTGACCGTCGAGAAAAAAGGCAAGAAGAACATCTTCTCCGGCCGCATTCTCGAAATCGAAGGTCTGAACGACCTGACTGTTGAACAGGCTTTCGAACTATCCGACGCCTCTGCTGAGCGCTCCGCCGCTGGCTGTACCATCAAGCTGCCGGAAGACGTCATCGCTGAGTACCTGAAGTCCAACATCACCCTGCTGCGCTGGATGATCGCTGAAGGCTACGATGACGCCCGCACCCTGGAGCGCCGTGCTCAGGCCATGGAAGCCTGGCTGGCCAACCCGGAGCTGATGCAAGCTGACGCCGATGCCGAGTACTCGGAAGTCATCGAGATCGACCTGGCGGACATCAATGAGCCGATCCTGTGTGCGCCGAACGATCCTGACGACGCTCGTTTGCTGTCCGACGTTGTCGGCCGCAAGATCGACGAAGTCTTCATCGGTTCGTGCATGACCAACATCGGTCACTTCCGTGCCGCCGGCAAACTGCTGGAGAAGAACAAGGACGCTCTGCCGACCCGTCTGTGGCTGGCTCCGCCGACCAAGATGGATCAGTGGATGCTCACTGAAGAAGGCTACTACGGCATCTACGGCAAGGCCGGTGCTCGCCTGGAAATGCCCGGCTGCTCGCTGTGCATGGGTAACCAGGCACGTATCGCCGCCAAGTCGACTGCCGTCTCCACCTCCACACGGAACTTCCCGAACCGTCTGGGTGATGGCGCCGACGTCTTCCTGGCCTCTGCTGAACTGGCCTCGGTTGCGGCCATCCTTGGCCGCCTGCCGAGCGTTGAGGAGTACATGGACTACGCAGCGGATCTCAACAGCATGTCTGCCGAGGTCTACCGCTACATGAACTTCAACGAAATCGAGTCCTACCAGAAAGCAGCGGCAAGCATTCCGGTGACCGAAATCTGATTATCCGTAATCAGTGAAGAAACCCCGCCTTGTGCGGGGTTTCTTATAGAATGTCGGCATCAATGAAACTCTCCTTCACCTCAACAGGACCCCACACTATGAGCAAGGTCTTTATCATTGGAGCGGCCGGTAAGATCGGTCGGCATCTGATCTCGAAGCTGGCGGAACGAGGACACCAGCCCATGGCCCTGCACCGTAACCCGGAACAGGCCGCCGACCTGAATGATCTGGGTGGTACGTCCGTCATCGGCGATCTGCTTGAGCTTGATGCCGCGGCACTGGCTCGCCTGATGGCAGACAGCGATGCGGTGGTATTCTCGGCAGGAGCAGGCGGCAAGGGTGGGATGGAGATGACCAACGCCATCGATGGTCGCGGGCTGGAACTGGCTGTCGCAGCCGCCAAACAGGCAGGCATTCGGCGTTTCCTGCTGGTATCCGCCTTTCCCGAGGCAGGCCGGGACAAGCAAATGCCTGAACGCTTCGAGAACTATATGAAAGTGAAAAAACTCGCCGATGTACATCTGGCCGAGTCTGATCTGAATTGGATCATCTTGCGCCCCGGCACTCTGGTGGACGAGGCTGGCGCTGGTAACGTGCGCGTCGGTGCTGCAATTCCTTATGGTGACGTGGCGCGCAGTGATGTGGCAGCCGTCCTCACCGAGCTGATCGATACGCCGCAGGTCAACCGCATCATCATCGAACTGACCCAGGGTGAAACGCCTGTTCCAGCAGCGGTGCAGCGACTGATGCAAGGTTAATTTGAAGGAGCACCCGTGAATTCCACACCCGTGCTGATCGACCGCACCGTCATCGTCAAATCCCCAACACGGAAACCTTGTGAAATAAGGCTCACACCTAATCCTCGCATCATTTGTGCAGCGCTCCAGCTAACTGGAGCGGCACGGATACCCCTCAATCCTATCTGATCTCGACGCCCATGACTGCGTCCTGTTGCAAGCTATCCCCCGTTGCCCATTCATGGTCAACGGAACAATGCAGCGTAAGCGAATGAAGGGCCGATCTGGATGTTTTCTTGTACCTTCTCAAGCGCGATGGTGCCATGACGCCGCTGGGCGCGCCGCCCCCCCCGCTGATATTCGTCATTTCCTATACCCTCAGAAATCAAGCGGAACCGGCCTGTCAGAATTCTTGTCACAATTTCTGTACCTGCTGATAAATGACGCAAACAAGAGGATTACGACATGAAAAACTGGTTAATTGCCGTGTTTTGCATCACCGGCATGTTTGCTTTGGCCGGCTGCTCCAACGATCACCTTATCCGTACCAGCGATGGGCAGATCATCGAGGCAGACGAGAAACCGGAAATCGATGATGATACTGGCATGATTGAATATGAAGATCACAGTGGGCGCGACAATCAGATTCAACAGGAAGACGTGCGGGAGATCAAGGAGCGTTAAGAGTGCCACACCCTGCGGGCAGCTCCCGCAGGGTACACTTCAAGCCCCCGCCCCCTCGGGTAACCATTCATCATTGGCAACAAGGCAAAAGCAACATGGCAAGAGTACGACGCTCTCGAATGCGTCAGAAATCTCGTAGAAGACGCGCACGACGGCGCACCTATCTCCTGTTCTTGGAACGTCAGATTGCCGAATGGCGAGACCGCGGTGTACTGCTGGATCGTTTACGGCGCAAGAGAAAGTAGTTGGAGGAATATGACCATGAACAGCACCTACACAGATCAAGAACCACCCCGCGCAGAAGTTGACACACTTCAAGGTCCTACGTTGATCGAATTCGGTACCGATTGGTGTGGCCACTGCAAAGCTGCGCAACCGCATATTGCATCAGCTTTCGCTGGGCATCCTGACCTGCGGCATCTGAAAATAGAAGATGGTCCCGGTCGTCCCCTGGGCCGATCCTTTCGGGTAAAGCTCTGGCCAACGCTGATATTCATGCGTGATGGTGAAGAAGTCGAACGCTTGGTGCGCCCCACGGATACAGACTCGATAAGTCAGGCCATGGCCAGAGTCGATTCCTGATTAAAGGAATTCACGTCCCTTATTGATCCTTTTGCAGCATGGCAAGCCTCAGAGAATGAGGGCACAATACCGCTTCGATTATTCAATAAAAACAAGGCTCCCCATGACTGCTACTGCTCTGCAAGACCTTCTCTCACCCCATGGCGTATGTTACGGATGCGGGGGCAGCAATCCCCATGGACTGCAGATAAAAAGCTTCTGGGATGCGGACGATACCCATGTCATCGCCCGGCATCGGCCGGAAGCAAAATACTGCGGCTGGCCGGATCTGGTGTATGGCGGCCTGCTGGCCATGCTGGTGGACTGTCACTCCAACTGGACGGCGATGGCCTATCATCTGCGCGCCGAACAGGCCGAGGACAAGGCGCCGACGGAAATCAATTGCGTCACCGGAGAGCTGGGTATCAAGTACATCAAGCCAACCCCGATGGGCGTAGAGCTAACGCTGCGTGCTCGGGTAGAGGGGCCGCTGGGTCGCAAGAGCCGTATCATCTGTGAGATCTACGCTGGCGATGTGCTGACTGCCATAGGTGACTCGACCTTTGTACGGGTGGATGCCAGCAAACTTGCTGCCCAAGCCCACGCACGCGAAGTCTGACAGGATACCGCGGCGGGGCTTCACCCCGCCGCCGGCAACCACCAGATCAACAGCAAGGGTATAAACAGGAAAGACAACAGGGTCGAGCAAATGACCAGGCTGGCGACGGTTTCCGGTGAACGGTTGGCTTTCACCGCGAACAGATAGTTGAATACCGCGACTGGCATCGCCGACTGCAGTACCAGCACCCCTTGAGCCAAAGGCGGCAGATCCAGCGCCAGAGCAATGCCCCAACCGATCGCAGCGCCGCACAGAATGCGGAAGCCGCCGAGCAACATGCCCTTCCCCACCTGCTTCGGCCGAATGCTGGCCAAAGACACCCCCAAGGTCAGCAGCATCATCGGAATACTCATACTGCCAAGCAGATCGACGGTGTTGGCAATCCAGCGCGGCAACTGAAGATCCAGCATCAATACCGCCAGCGCCACGCCCAGGCTGATGATCACCGGATTGAGTAGCAACCGTCGCCAGGACTGCGCCGCACCGGACAGAATCATGCCGACGGTGAAATGCCCCACCGACAACACCACAAAGAAGGCCACCGCCAGCGCCAGCCCCGGCTCACCGAAGGCGTACAGGCTGATCGGCAAGCCCATATTACCGGTATTGGGAAACATGTAGGCTGGCACCAGAACCTTGGGATCAGAGTTGATCGCCCGGCTCAGCACCCAGCCGATCAAGGCCATGATGGCGCAGATCACCACACAGGCCAGCGCCATCTGCCCGAACACCTGCAGATCGACCTCAGCGCGACTCAGTGTCGAAAGCACCAGACAAGGGGTGCTGACATTGAGGACCAGACGGGTGACAAACTCGGTAGGATAAGGCTGACCTGAGCGCGCCCAACCAAAGCCGATACCCGCAACAATCAATACCGGCGCCATTACTGCGAACAGCTCGATGAGCATTCTGGATCCTTATATCAGCGCATCGAACGTGCGCGCATGCATTCGTAACCACAGCGGGTCAGTAACAACAGATGCCGGGTACTGGTATAAATCAGTCCCGATGCTCTGAGGCTGTCAATCAACTCAGAATACTCATCGGCCGACAGGTGAAAGTAATCCACCCCTTCGCTCAATTCAGCTTCACATGCCTTGAACCAGCGAAAACTGGTGCCTTTGGATAGCCCATTCAACTCATCGAGTTGGCGCAGGCTGAAAGTATCAGAGCCGGCGAAATGAATCGGATCGATAGAATTCATACAGGATTTCCGTGTAAACCAGGCGACAAAAGAGGCTGGCAACCATAGCAGAATAACGCCCGTTCGGGGGAGCTTGGCCGCCCGATCCCTGAGCCGTCAGCCCCGGATTCCTTGCCGTCGGTATTCACCCGAGCTGCTATCTTTATTGGCAGAGGCACAAGAGCTTGCGCCGTATGACACATATCTAATGTCCCGGGAGGCCCGCCCTGTTGAGCTCCACTCTCTTGCGCATCATCAAATGGTTGTTGTTTCTGGCAATCATCGCGGCTGTGGCGTTGACCAAGCCCTGGGAACATATCCCCCCCGAGTGGCATCCCCTGAAGACGCTCGCTATTGAACACCCCATGACGCTGGTAACCAAATGGAAACTGGGACGACTCCAGGATGATCCACAGCAGTGCCTGGCCGTGCTGGATACAGCGCCGGCGGGAGCAATCGACTATCTGGCGCTGGAGGATTACACACCCGTCGCCGGCTGCCCGTTGACCGATGTTGTGCGCGTCAGCAATACCGGTGTGCGCTTCAGCTCCACATTCATCATCACCTGTCCACTGGCGGTAGCCTGGGTGATGTTTGAACGTCAGCAACTGCAGCCGCTGGCGCAACAACATCTCGGCAGCGCGCTGGTACAGGTCGATCACTTCGGCAGTTTTGCCTGCCGCAATATCTATCATCGTGAAGGCGCCCGCCGCAGTCAGCATGCCACCGCAGATGCCTTCGATGTCGCAGCTTTTCGCTTCGAGAACGGTCAACAAGCGTCGGTTCTGAGTCATTGGGCGGATGACGATGCGCCAGCCAAGTCTACCTTTCTCAAGGCAACCCATGAAGCAGCCTGCGAATACTTCGGTACCGTGCTCGGCCCGGACTACAATCAGCCACACGAAAATCACTTCCACTTCGATACCCGTGGTTTCGGCTTCTGTCGCTGATATTGTACCGATACACTCAGAGCCTGATGACTTGACCTTCCCATGATGGGAAGGTTTAGCCTGTATCTGTATTGAGTCCATTCAAGCTAGGAGGCAAACCATGAGCGCGTCAATCACAGGCGACCTCGCCGCCACAGAGGCGATCAGCCTCCCTATCGAAGGCATGAGCTGCGCTTCCTGCGTCGGTCGCGTGGAAGCCGCCCTTGGCAAGGTCGAGGGCGTCAGCGCGGTCGCGGTCAATCTTGCTACGGAACGCGCCGATGTCAGACTCACCCGCCCGGTTGATCGCACTGCGCTGGTGCAGGCAGTCGAAAAAGCCGGTTACAGCGTGCCTGAAAGCACCATCGCACTGACCACCGAAGGCATGACCTGTGGCTCCTGCGTCGCCCGTGTCGAACGTGCACTCAAAGCCGTACCGGGTGTGTCCGAGGCAAAGGTCAACCTGGCGACAGAGCGTGTCACCGTGCATGGCACCGCCGCTGCCGATGCCCTGGTCACCGCCATCAAGAACGCTGGCTACTCGGCGCAGATTATCGAATCACAGGCAGGTGATGCCGGCGAAGAAGCTAACGCAAAAAAGGACGCAGAGCGCACCGCGCTCAAGCGCGATTTCGTCATCGCCGCCCTGCTGGCATTGCCGGTTTTCATGATTGAAATGGGCTCGCACATGGTGCCGGGGGTGCATGACCTGATCATGCGCACCATCGGTCTGCAGTGGAGTTGGTATCTGCAGTTCATACTGACCACACTGGTACTGGTGGGGCCCGGCCGACGCTTTTACCGCGCTGGTTTCCCGGCCCTGCTGCGCCTGGCGCCAGATATGAACTCCCTGGTCGCGCTGGGCACCACGGCCGCCTATGCCTACTCTGTGATTGCTACCTTTGCCGCCGACCTGCTGCCTGCCGGCACGGTGAACGTCTACTACGAGGCCGCAGCGGTCATTGTGGCGCTGATTCTGCTCGGGCGCTTTCTCGAAGCCCGGGCCAAGGGCCGAACATCCGAGGCCATCCAGCGGCTCGTCGGCCTGCAGGCCAGAACCGCACGGGTGCGGCGCGACGGAGGTACGCTGGATATAGCGATCGGCGAAGTGGCCTCGGGTGACCTGGTCGAAGTGCGGCCCGGCGAGCGTGTGCCGGTCGATGGCGAGGTGGTCGAGGGTCAGAGCTATGTTGATGAATCGATGATTACCGGCGAACCCGTACCCGTCAGCAAGTCGACAGGCAGTCCAGTGGTCGGTGGCACCATTAACCAGACCGGCGCCTTTGCTCTGCGCGCGACCGCCGTGGGCAACCATACCGTGCTGGCACAGATCATTCGTCTGGTCGAGCAGGCTCAGGGCTCCAAGCTGCCGATCCAGGGGCTGGTGGACAAGGTGACCATGTGGTTCGTGCCCGCGGTCATGCTGGCGGCGGCAATGACCTTTCTCATTTGGCTGATTGTCGGCCCGTCTCCTGCATTGACCTTCGCTCTGGTCAATGCGGTGGCCGTACTCATCATTGCCTGCCCGTGCGCCATGGGGTTGGCCACACCCACCTCGATCATGGTCGGCACCGGGCGCGGTGCGGAGCTTGGGGTACTGTTCCGCAAGGGAGAGGCCTTGCAGCTGTTAAAGGATGCCAAGGTCGTGGCAGTGGACAAGACCGGCACCTTGACCGAAGGCCGCCCAGCCCTGACCGACCTGGAAACCTCGGCCGGCTTTGAACGCGCCCAGGTACTGGCACAGATCGCAGCCGTCGAAAGCCGCTCGGAACACCCGATCGCACGCGCGCTGGTGGATGCTGCCGAACAGGAAGGCCTGAGCCTGCCAGCGTTGAGCAACTTCGAATCGGTCACCGGCTTCGGTGTACGTGCCCAGGTCGACGGCGCACGGGTGGAGATTGGTGCCGATCGTTACATGCGTGAGTTGGGATTGAGCGTGGAGGGCTTTGCACACACTGCGGAGCGTCTCGGTGACGAGGGTAAATCTCCCTTGTATGCCGCCATTGACGGACGCCTCGCCGCCATCGTGGCGGTCGCCGATCCAATCAAGAAAAGCACTCCCGGCGCCATTGCCTCGTTGCACGCTCTGGGGTTGAAGGTTGTCATGATCACCGGCGACAACAAACGCACCGCGCAGGCCATTGCCCGCAAGCTGGGTATCGACGAGGTGATTGCTGAAGTGTTGCCCGAAGGTAAGGTCGATGCTCTGCGGCGTCTAAAGGCCGAACATGGCTGTCTGGCATTTGTTGGCGACGGCATCAATGACGCGCCCGCATTGGCCGAAGCCGATGTGGGGCTCGCGATCGGGACGGGTACCGATGTGGCGATGGAAGCCGCGGATGTAGTGTTGATGTCCGGCAACCTGAACGGTGTGCCTAACGCCATTGCCCTGTCCAAGGCCACGATTGGTAACATCAGGCAGAACCTGTTCTGGGCCTTCGCCTATAACACGGCGTTGATTCCGGTTGCTGCCGGGGTGCTATATCCGGTCTATGGCCTGCTGCTGTCACCGATCTTCGCCGCTGGAGCGATGGCGCTGTCGAGTGTCTTCGTGCTCGGCAATGCGCTGCGACTGCGACGCTTCCAGGCCCCGATAACTGCAGCAGAAGCCGCAGCCTGACCAACCAGCAGATAACAGCAAGGCCGACCTCACCTGCAGGTCGGCCTTGCTGTTCAGGTCATTCCATCAGTACGGGCAGTTGCCGCGGTATTCGGAGATGTTGCGGTCGGATTCATGGTTCGGACCACACAGAAACTGGCTGTAGCGCGTATCGTTATCCAGGAAACGTTTCATCCAGGAAACGCCCATGCGGCTGAGTACATCATTGTTGAACCCGCCGCCATTGGCGCAATAGTGCGAACCGCCGTCGATCTCGACATAGGCCTTGTCGATGTCATTCGGCAGCTGGTTATAGAACGGCGAAGCATGACTGCGCACCGGCGCGATAAGGTCGGACTCGCAAGCGAAGATCAGTGTCGGAGCCTGTACAGCACTGGCGCGTGCGGTATCCCATGGCGCCAGCGGAATGGCTGCCTTGATACGGCCCTGGCTGGCTACGCGCAAGGTGCCGCCGCCACCCATGGACCAGCCGATCACCCCCAGCCGATCGGTATCGATCATGCCATTCACCGGACTGAGGCGGCGGGAGTTCTGGTCAACCAGATAATCCAGCGCATTGTTGATCTGGCGGGCACGGCTCGGCGGCTGATCAAAACCCGTATTGGTATCGATGGTCATCACCACGAAGCCGTGGGAAGCCAGCTTTGGTCCCCACCAGTCAATGGAAGACTCGGCAGATACGAAGCCGGGAATCACCACAATGGCAGCCATGGTTCCGGAAGTGCCCGCGGGATAGTGAATGGTGCCGCCCCCGAAACCACTGGTGAGACTCGACACATTGCTGGTGCGAACGCTGTACGGCCCGCTTGAGGCTTCAAGGAATGACACCGTCGGGTCCGGACCTCGTTCGTAAGCTCCACCTGGATCGCTTGGATCGTCGACCGGCGGGTTGGTTGCAAAGACAGAAGTGGACAGCATAAGGGCGCCCGCCGCCAGCATGGAAAGCAGCGATTGGGGTAGATTTTTATTGATCATTATTACTCCAGGGAAACTATATTCAAATTATTATTAATGACATATGACGCACGACGTTGATGTCCCGGATGAGAACTTCCATCAACTGCGCTGAAGTATTTGAGTTGCCTCATAGTGCGTCAACGGCAAACCGGCAAGTTCACCCGCATGGGTTAAGCGGGAAATGGTGTTTGCTATAAGGCCAGCAACCTTGAATTGATATCCGATATAAGATGACCATGTGCGATCATTGAAAATCACTCTTCCGGGTGAATAGCTAATACATGGCCATAGCATGTCAATCGACCATCAGAGCTTGAGTATTTACGCAGCATTCATCCGGGCGCTTCCCCACCGACGATTGACGCCGAACCGGCGACAGCAGATCATCTCCGCCTGACCGAAATAGGATGAGATACATGTTTGAGAATGTGGATTGGCTGCCTGATAACTTTGTCATCTCTGATGCTGTGCTGAGCCTGCTGGCCAGCTCTGCGATCCTGATAGTGACTGTCATCATTCTGCGGGCGCTGACGACGCGCTTCATCCAGCGCACAGTGAGTTCGCCGGAGTTGCGTGGCAAATGGCTGGTCAATTCGCGCAACGGTTTTCTGTTGCTGTTGATGCTCGGGCTGGTGATGATCTGGGGCGAGGAGCTGCGTACGCTGGCGCTGTCCATCGTCGCTATCGCCGTGGCTTTCGTGGTGGCGACCAAGGAACTGATACTCTGTTTCACCGGCTCGATTCTCAAAAGCGGCTCGCGCTCATTTGTACTGGGCGACCGTATCCAGATAAAAGATCTGCGCGGCGACGTCATCGACCAGAGCCTGTTGGCAACAACTATTCTTGAAGTAGGTCCCGGCAAGCATCTACATCAACGCACCGGCCGCCGTATTGTCATACCCAACGCGCTGTTTGTATCCGAGCCGGTGATCAATGAAAGTTTCACTACACATTACGACTTTCATGTCTTCACTGTCCCCTTCAAACGCGAAGACAACTGGCAGGCCGCGCAGTTAGCACTGCAGACTGCCGCCGACCATCACTGCGGGCCTTATCTGGAACTGGTGCGCCGCTACATGAGCAAGATCGGCAGCCAGCGCGGCCTGGTGATGCCGTCGGTTGACCCGCGGGTTACCATCCAGGTACCGGTCGCTGGGGAGATCCATCTCACGGTTCGGATTCCGGCCAAGGCCGGCGAGCGCAACTTTATCGAACAGGCGATCCTTACCGAGGTGTTTTCTGAAAACGATTTTTCAGCCCCGCGCGCGGGACGAACCGAGGATAAGACAGCGTCGTCCTCCGATGAGACGTTGCGAACACCGGATCGCTGAGTGCCATCGTTTTCACAGGTGCTGTAAAGCTTAAAAGGAGCTGTCATGTACAAGTATGTTCTGGTGCTGCACATTCTCTGCGCAACAATCTGGACTGGTGGGCATCTGATTCTTGCTCTGGCCTTGCTACCGAAGATTCTGCGTGAGCGGTCGGTTGCCGACCTGCTTGCCTTCGAGTCGGCTTACGAAAAATGGGGCATGTCGGCCCTGGTGATTCAGGTCCTATCAGGGCTTTGGCTGGCGCATACCTTGATACCGGATCTCTCCACGTGGTTTGCTGCAGATAACTTCATCACCCGACTCATCCTGTTGAAACTGACCCTGCTGGCACTCACGCTCGCCGTGGCGATGGATGCCCGACTGCGGGTGATACCCAAGCTGTCTGCCGACACCCTGCCGACCATGGCATTGCGCATCCGTTTGATCACCCTGCTCAGCGTCGCCTTCGTCATTGTCGGAGCCACGTTCAGGACCGGACCATGGATGTAGCCATTTCATAGTCAACTCGGTATCACTGCGATAGAGAGGCCTTCGAGCTCATACAGACCCGGCTGACGCTGATGAGCGGGAGTGGGCGGCATGAATAGTGCCTCTTCAGTCGGCGATAAGTGGGTACAGCTCGGCTTCGATATTCCCCGCCTGAATTTTGCCCTGCGCACTGCGTTCGCCTCCGGCCTGGCTATGGCGCTGGCCTGGATGCTCGGACTGTAACACCCGCAGTGGTCGGCGATGACCGTCTGGGCTGTGTCCCAACCGGTGCGCGGCATGTTGCTGGAGCAGGCAGCACTGGAGCAAGCGGCACGGACCCTGCAACAATTGTCCAGCCACTTGTGGTGTATCAACCACCCGGCAGCCTGGGAGGTCGAAAACGCCGCGCAGCCTGCAGGCAAACAGTGAGTTCTTCCGCAGGGGCTAGCGCCCCAGCACCTGTCCTCTGCTCATCCGAATGAGTAACCGACGTCATTCAGATAAAGCATATGGCCGTCGTCTGCATGGACTGCGTGACTATCGTGATCATGGTGCCGTCCCGTCTATGCTCGTATGATGACTCTTCAGGAGGAAATGAATATATGAAAGAGAGGCTGGCGAATGCGCTGCGGGTATTACTGAGTTCCTACGTCACCACGGGGATATCGGCCGGTTTCGGGCTTATGCTTATTTCCGGCACAGCTTATCTTCTGCTCGGCCAGTTCGCCGCATCGGTGATGGCCGTCGGCGCCATTGTCTGCGTCCCACCCGATCACGCCCTGCCCCGCCGCGGCAAGTTCGCCAGCCTGTTGCCGGCAGCGATTCTCGGGCTGCCTCTCTTCGCTGGTGTGCAGATACTGCAGGATCAGCCACTGTATCTCGGGCTGCTGTTGGTACCGGCTACCTTCTTTGCTTTTCTCGCCGGCGCCTGGGGACAACGCGGCCTGCCGATCATTATTTCAATCATGTTCGCCATGACTTTCTCCATGGCGGTATCGCAGCAGCTGAACGAAGGCAGCTTGCTGACTACCTGTCTGTACTTTGTTTCCGGGGCGCTGTGTTATGTGGTGTATGCCACCGCCACCAACGCCCTGCTCAATAGCCGTTACCGTGCGCAGTTGCTGGCTCAGTCGATGTTGGCGCTGAGCCGTCTCATGCGCGTTCAGGCTGATCGTTTTGACCCAACTACGGACACACCCCAGGCCGCCACTTTGATGCAACAACAGGCGCTGCTGGCTGAGCAATTACAGGCTGCTCGTGATTTGTTGCTGGAATCACCACGTACAGCCCGCCGGCAGCAACGGGCAGCAATACTGATCAATATCCTCGAGATACGTGACCACCTGCTGGCCAGTGAGCTGGATCTTGATCTGGTCAAATCCCGCCCGGAGGCGGCTTCGGTATTAACTGAGATGCGCAAACTCATTGATCAGATGGCCGATGAGTTTGATCGGCATGCCGACGCTCTGCTGCTGGGCAGGCAACCGGCTCCGCTGACCGATTGGCGCCCGGCACTGGCGGCGCTGAATCGCATGCCTCAGACGATGGCCCGTGAGGAGCTCGGCCATACGCCGTCATTGGTCATCCTGTTACGCGGGCTGACCAATCGGGTAGGCAATATCAATGACGAGATTCTGCGGGTCAACCGACTGGCCAGAGGCAAGGTTGAGCCGGACCTGACCGCAGTACGCACGGCGTGGAAGCTGTTTGTCAGCCCCACCAGCTGGTCGCTGCGCCCGGCGATGGTATTGTGGCGCTGGGATGCTCCCCCACTACGCCATGCGATAC
Source organism: Pseudomonas sp. FME51 (assembly GCF_014897305.1). Classification (NCBI taxonomy): domain Bacteria; kingdom Pseudomonadati; phylum Pseudomonadota; class Gammaproteobacteria; order Pseudomonadales; family Pseudomonadaceae; genus Pseudomonas; species Pseudomonas sp. FME51. Next base: position 53,449 of record NZ_JABUYN010000010.1, read on the forward strand.
GCGCTGCACTGGCGGTCGGTGTCGGTTACTTTCTGTCGCTGGCAATGCCCTGGAGTACCCACGGCTACTGGATCCTGGTCACCATAGTGGTGGTGCTGCGCGGGAGCCTGTCACACACCTTGGAACGACGTAACAGCCGTGTTGCGGGGACTATTCTGGGCTGCTTGCTGGCCGGGGCCATATTGTCTACTCAGGCGCCGCCCTTGGTGCTGTTGGTCATAGTGCCGCTCGCCCAGGCGGTATCGCATTCTTTCGCCATCAAGCGCTACATCATCACCGCCGTAGCTGCCACCGTATTGAGCCTGGTTCAGGCGCACCTGATCAGTGCCGTGGATGCGCCCATGTTCAACGTATTGGAACGTATCGCCGATACCCTTATCGGTGTCGGCATCGCCTGGGCTTTCAGTTATGTACTGCCCTCCTGGGAGCGCAGCCAGATTCCCTCGCTGGTCAACCGCACCTTGCAAGCGCAGGCCCGTCATGCACAGATCGCCCTGAACCTGCGCCAGTTCACAGCAGTGGACGATGAACCTGAACTGGAATGGCGACTGGCGCGCAAGGAAGCCTATGACAGCCTGTCAGCCCTGGTGCAGGCCACCCGGCGCTCACTGGCCGAACCCCGTGCCGTGCGCCCGGCATTGGAGCCACTGGAAAGCCTGCTCAACCATGGTTACCAATTACTGGCTCAACTGACCACAGTGAAAACCATGCTGTTGATGCGTCGGGACGAGGATCAGAGCGATATCCAGCCGACCCTGCTAGCAGCGGCAGATGAGATCAAAAGAACACTGCAAGACGGGGCGATAGCTGCGGAAACGCCGGCATTTACGCGATTGAACTGGGGGGGACAGGAGGAGTTCAGTGACCCCTTTGTGTATAACCTGGAGCCGTGGATTCTACGGCGGTTACAATTAGCTCAGGATCTGGCGGAAAGCATGCGGCAGGATGCCAGTACAGCACTGCAACCCGCAGGGGAGCCGGACGGCTCCCCCGAAACGGGCTGAGGTCAGACCAGCTCGGTATTGTTGTCCCTGGCTTCACGAAGGTCGCGCAGCACGGCATGCACAATCATGCCAAGCATACCCAGAGTAATGACAGGCCACATCAGGATATAAGTACCGTAGATTAGAGTTTGCATCAGATTCTCCTTTATCAAAGTGCAGGCCCGCATTCAACACGAGCCTGCATATGCCCCTCAGGGGGCAGTCAGGTTTTGACCCAGCTCGTCTGCCGGCTTGTTGTAGTCGCCGACACGCTGCTGGATAGTGTCAAAATCAAAGCGCTGATTGCTGCACAGACTGATGGCGACACACACCAGAGTGCTGACGCCATAGGCAGTCAATGAGGACAGCAACACTGTGTATTCACGCAGGCTACCCAGACCAATCCAGGCGATCACCGCCGTTGCGATGAAGAAAACAATCACACCCATACGCTTACCAAAGAAGCCAAAGGTCATCAGGCCACCCACTACACCAGCGCCAATAGCCGCCATCAACTCCATCAATAGCGCTGTCACACCGGTCATTGGTATCAGCTCAAAGCGCACCACGCTGAATACCAGCAAGGCCACAATCACTGCCCAGGTGAAGGCAGCGTTGGTAACTCGATTCCAGAAGCAACTGGCGATAACCGGGAACACAATGGCGCCCCAGAGCGCACCCACAAAGACCAGCATCACCAGAATATCGAACGCGAGACTGGCGAGCGTCATGCCAATTACCGTGGCGACAACCATGGTTGCGCGCCCGACGATCAGCATCTTTTTGGGATCCGCCTTGTTCTTGGCAATGTTCTTGCCGTAAACATCCGCCATCATGATCGCGGACAACGCCGACAGGTCAGAGTCAGCAGTAGAAGACAGTGAGCCGATCACCAGAATGAAGAACAGGCCGATAAAGAACGGCGGCAGATAGCTGGAAACCATCTGCGGGATCAGGTTGTTCATGTTGCCATCCAGCGGCTGCACACCCATGGTCAGCGCCATCAGACCAATCATGCCCAGGCCTATAACGATCGCTCCATAACTGACGGTCGCGGTAATGAAGGTCGGCTTGATATGCGACTCATCCACCGCAAACAGACGTTGGGAAATGGTCTGGTTACCAATGGCATACGCGAGCACGGCGACGAAGTACGGCGCGCCCTGATGCAGGAAGGCTTCTTTGGAGAACAGGCTGGCCTGCTCGCCGGTGAGATTGGACAGGTTAGCCACCATCACCGAAGGCCCACCCATGGCGAACAATACCGCCGGGATGATCACCACGGCAATTGCCATCATCGCCACCAGCTGCCCGAAGTCGGTAAATACCGAGGCGCGGAAACCGGAGTAGAAGGTGTAACTGAGTACACCTACCCCAGCAATCACGATACCTGCCTGGAACGACAACGGCGACAACACCGACACAAGTGCGCCAGCCGCAGTCAGGTTGACCATCAGACTGATGATGCTGCCCAGCAGGTTGGAGAAGGCCAGAATCAATTGGCTCGACGCACCATGACGAGCGTGGATCACCTCGCCCAGGGTGGCGGCGTTGGGCGCCAGCTCGCGGAAGCGGCGACCAAAGGGGTAGATGAACAGAATCATCAACGCACCCCAGAAACCGTAATGCAACGGACCAGACACACCGTAGGTGAAACCGGAGGTTGCCGCGGCGTAGAAGGACGCAGCCCAGATCCAGGTCGCCGTCATACTGGCAGCGCCCATACCAAAACCGATACGGTGGTTGGAAACCATGAAACCGTCAGCATCATCGGCGTCCTGCTTGATTCTTCTGGACAGCAGATAAGTGCCGCCATAGAAGGCAAACAGCAACAACAACACTGTTGCGGTGGAGAACTGAAAAAATTCGGAATTCACTGCATAACCTCGTGACATTCTGCGGAATAATCAACACACCCGATCACGGGTGCAGCCAAACCGCAAAAAACAAAACAGATGTGCCTCTACGCGCATAAAATGCGGGTATACGACAATCAACTACGGGAGACGTAGGAGGAAACAGCGAACTTGCTAATGATAGCCTTTGTAGGCGGAGTGATTGCGAGTTACAGCTTTCAAACAGGGGGCTGATCTAAAGCCTTTATTGAGCTGGGTGAACATGTACATTAATTATTCTCCGACGGGCACTGCTGTCCATTTGGCTGGCTGACTGTGCAGACATCTCCTGAAATAATGCAAAAACAATCGAACAAGCTTACAGCTCTAATGGATTTTTTTCAACCTCGAAGCCAACCCCGAGTCTGGGCATCATGATCACATCGCCGCCAAAGGGCCGCCAAATGGACAAAGATAGGCGCAAACGCTATGATTCTGGCCCTTTAGATCAACCTCTCACCGCCTTGGTGAGCCGTAGACCTGTTTAGAGGTGAGACCATGAGCGCACTGCCTAATTGCCCTTCCTGCAGTTCTGAATATACCTATGAAGATGGGCCTATGTATGTTTGTCCGGAATGTGCCCATGAGTGGTCGAAAGAGGGTGAAACGGCTACCGCTTCGGATGAACGCATCATCAAGGATGCCCACGGCAACGTTCTTCAGGACGGCGACTCCATCACTGTCGTCAAGGACCTTAAGATCAAAGGCTCTTCATCGGTAGTTAAGGTGGGAACCAAGGTCAAGAATATCCGCCTGGTTGATGGCGATCATGATATTGATTGCCGAATTGACGGTATCGGCGCAATGAAACTCAAGTCCGAGTTCGTCAAGAAGAGTTGATTGCCTGACAACTCAGTAATTCTTTACCAGAGTGGCCCCCCAGGCCACTATCATCGATCCGATTATCACCAGACTGATGGGTTTGCGCAGGACTGTATACCAAGCCGGCGCCAGCCCGTTTCTGACCGCCCAGTTATCCGCAAAATACAAGGTGGCAAAGGCGAAGAAGAACACCGGAATGGCAAAATCGATCGGTAGACTCAGGGCAAACCAACCCAGCAGCGGCGGAATCACCGACAGTCCCAATTGCATCGGCGCATTGTGGCTGGACTCATCGGCCCGCATCGCCAGCCCCCAGTGAATGGCGCCCATAAAGGCCAATATAACCGCCGCGAAGGACAGCAGCTCCTCCATGACCCATACACGCCAGGCTTCGGGAGTTACCCAAAGACCCAGCGCCCCGGTGACAAAGGGCACCAACCCCACCATGGCCAGCCCAACGGCGAGCTTGGGTGGACGTGAGGCATTGAAAGGGTGCATTGCAGCTCCTGAACAGTGTTGTTAGACGAACTAGCTCACATTACAACTGCCGCCCCTTGCCAGGCAAGCCGAGCACTGTTATCGGCCGGCGTGGGCGTCTGCGAGGCAAGACGCGAATCAAATTGCGCAACGCAGCATACAATTGTGCGGCGGACGGATCGGCGGCCCCCGGTGCAGCGGCCCCCGGTACGGCTGTATAGCTCAAACGGATATATTCATCAAAGAATCCGGCCAGTTCTGCCTGTTGTCCCGGCAGAGACTGCATAAGCCGTTGTTGCCATGTACGTGGTCCTTCGCCGGTTTTCGCCTGCAACTGCAGACGAGTCAGGCGCTTGTTCAATTTCAGCCAGGCACGCTGCCGGGGATCTTTCGATCGACGTTCAGGACGCAGAATCCACAATGCCATCGGCAGCATGATCAACGTCAGCACCCCAAGCGACATCAGGCCAATTCGCTGCCAGTCAGCAGTGCCCAGCCAGCGGCGAAAGAACGCCATCTGTCGCTCGCTTTCATAACCGAGCACGCGCAATTGCCATTGGTAATTGAGATCATCCCAGAACAGCCGCACATCGTTGAACCAACCAATGTTGCGGTAACGCGCTACAGCAAGCGGCGAATCCTCAAGAAAACTGCCTTCCCGCTCCAACGCCTCCTGCAGCCCCTGCTCGATACGCTCCGGCGCCACCTGAAAGGTCGGATCAACCGATACCCAGCCCTGTTCCGGCAACCAGACTTCGACCCAGGCATGGGCTTCAAATTGATGTACCAATACATAGTTTCCGCGCGGGTTGATTTCGCCGCCCTGGTAACCTGCAACCACCCTCGCGGGTATACCCGCAGCCCGCAGAACGAAGGTCATGGCACCGGAAAAATGGGCACAGAAACCGCGGCGACTATCAAACAGAAATTCATCGTTGCTGTGTTGACCAAGCCGGTCCGGACGCAGCGTGTAATGGAAGGGGGCCTGGTTGAAGTGAGCCAGCAATGCCTGTACCAGGTCGGCATCGTGTCTATGGGTCTGGCGCAATTCGGCGGCGAAGGCGCGCGTACGTGGATCAAAGCCTTCCGGCAGATGCAGATTGATTCTTCGCTGCAATGGCTCCAGCCCGTGAGGCTCCAGCAGACTGTCCAGGTGCGAGGTGGCAGTGTAGGACATGGTCTGCCCCAGCGGTCGACGTGCCTGCAGAATGAAATCCCGGGTGAGCATCAGCCTCTCATCATCCGAACTCGCTCCGCGCAGGCTGAATACCCAGGGCTGATGGCTGGCAGCGGCTATCACCCGATAGCGGGTAGGCTCGCCCTGCGGCTGCCAGTTCTGCGACGTGCCTCGGGCACTGAAGCGCGAACTGCTCCAGGTGCGACCATCGAAGCGGTTCAATGTCATTGCACGCCAGTACAATTGCGATTGTGGAGGTATCACCCCGTCAAAAGCTGCCCGAAAAACCAGCTCACCGGATCGAGCCAGGTCGGCGATATCCGCGGGTGTCATGCTTTCCGCCAGTCCGGTACGGGCTTGCTGTCCGGGTGCATTGACCGACCAGAGTGGCCCCATGCGTGGAAACAGCACGAACAACACCACCATCAAGGGCACCGCCTGCAACAGCAGCATGCCACCCGTTCGCAGCGCCCGCGCGGGATCATTGCGCCCCGGCGTCTGCTGCAGGCCAACCAGCGCCGCCACCAATACCAGCACAGAGAAGCACTGGAATAGCGCCAGCGGTATGCTCTGATCAAACAGAAAGGCCGTAGCCACGATGAAAAACCCGAGGTAGATCACCACCAGCGCATCACGCGGCTTGCGCATCTCCAGCAACTTGAGCATGAACAGCACCAGCAGCAACATCACAGCAGCGTCGAGCCCGATCAGCGTGCCCTGTGCCACGAACACACCCACCGTTACCAGCCCCAAAGCCAATGCCCGCACCACCAACCCCGGGTAGGGCCAGCGCATACGTTGAATCTGTATCCGCCACAGTGCACAGCCCAGCCACAGGGCAACGACCCACAACGGCAGCCGTGGCAGGTGCGGCAGCAATGCTACTATCTGCGCGGTAAGCAGCCAGACCAGGCTGTTGCGCGGGATCAAGGCGTTAGCGTTCATGCCTCAGCCCCATACAGTGCCAGTACGCGCAGGCAGGCGTCCCTATGGATCTCGCCCAATGCTGGCCCCATGCGGCTCCCCGCCAGCTCAAGACCATAGGGTCGGCGCAGGGTCTCCAACCGCAATACCCAGCCAGTCAGGCAGCTGAGCTGCTGTTCAAGAGACTGCCCCGGAGCCTGTGCCAGTGTCAGCCATAGACTCTCCTGCTGCGGCTCGGCGAATACTTTGCTGTGAAGTCCGTGTCCACGAGACCAGGCGCCCCAATCGAGACGTTTTTTTGAATCGCCCGGCTGATAGGCACGCAGCCCCTGGAAATCATCAACACCTTCGACCTGTAACTGATCTCCCTCTCCCTCATTGCCAGCGCGCATACCTGGCAGCGGCAGACTCAGCGGTTGCGGATAGACCAGCACTCGCCAGTCCAGATCCACCAGACTCCAGGCAACGAACCAGCCAAGCGGATAGCGTGTTTCCACACGCAGGCGACCCGGCTTGAGCCAGCCGCGCCTGGAGGTCGGATAATACAATGACAGCGTCGCGCCCAGATCAGGCTGCACATCCACCTGCTGTGGCAAACTGCTCGGCCAGAATAGTGCAATCGCCTGATATTCTCGCCGCGTTGCGAGCAATGTCACCGTCAATGGCGCCTCCTCACCGGCGAACACCGGCAAACTGCCATTGGCGTGTAACTCCAGACCAGCAAGATTGCGATAAGTATGGTGCAGGCCGATCCAGAACAGGCTGCCAAGCAGAAATACCACGGCATACACCAGGCTGTTCTGGTAGTTGATCGCGCCAATCAGCATGATCAGCAACAACAACAGCAACCCCATCCCGGCCCGGGTAGGCATGATGAAAATGCGCCGGTGATTCAGCCGTATCTGGCTGGCGGCAGGGATGCGTTTTTTAAGCCAGCGCTGGAACACCCCGCTGGCCTGACCACCCAGCCGGCCAATCAAACCGCCGGCACTTCATTCAGCAACCGCTGGGCCAGACTGCCGCCGCCATGCCCAGCCGGGTCATCACTGGCGCGCAAGCGGTGGCTGACCACCGCCGGCAGCACTGCCTGCACATCCTCGGGAATCACATAGGCACGATTCTCCAGCATTGCCCAGGCGCGAGCCGATGCCAGCAGCCCCAGACTGGCGCGGGGCGATAGCCCCCAGGCGCAGAGATGGCTCTCACGCGTGCGGGTGACCAGCCGCAAGATGTAGTCGACGATGGCTTCACTGGCGGTCACCTGGGGCACGGCCGCCTGTAGTGCGAGCAACTGCGCGCGACTCAACACCGGGGTGACGCTGTCCAATCGCGCCCGACCGGTACCACCCAGCAGCAAAGCCTTCTCGGCTGCCGGCGCGGGATAACCCAGTGACAGGCGCATCAGAAACCGATCAAGCTGGGATTCGGGCAGCGTAAAGGTCCCGCCCTGGGAAGCAGGGTTCTGGGTGGCAATAACAAAGAAAGGATCAGGCAAGGGGCGCGTCGCGCCATCCACTGTCACCTGCCCTTCTTCCATGGCCTCCAGCAACGCACTCTGACTCTTGGGCGTGGCGCGATTAATCTCGTCAGCCAACACCAGCTCAGCGAAGATCGGTCCAGGATGAAAGATGAAGGCACCCGTATTGCGATCGAATACCGAGGTTCCAAGAATGTCGCCGGGCAGCAGGTCACTGGTGAACTGGATGCGCTGATAACTCAGGCCCATCACCCGCGCCAGCGCTTGGGACAGCGTCGTCTTGCCCATGCCCGGCAGGTCTTCGATCAGCAGATGCCCCTTGGCCAGAATGCAGGCCACCGCCAACTTCACGGCGTGCTGCTTGCCCAACAGTATTCGGTTGATTGCGTCCGTTGCGTTACTCAACACATCCTTCATGTTCACCTCTTGTCGGTCCAGACCAGCAATACATCTTATGACCCCGCCCGAATAGTTGAAAGCCCACCGCAATGAGCTGTCACATACCTCTGCGTCCCCCTTAGGCTCATGTCATTCTGAATTGCCACTCTGCATCTGCCGCAGCCGGCTGATCATGTAGCCGACATGCAGATGCAGACTGTACAGTTCATGGGCGTAGGACAAAGGCACATCTACCCGGGTCAGCTCATCCTCAAGCTTGACCAGGTTGTCTATTTCCCGCCCCAGTACCTGTTTTATGCCACCGTTGTGAATCAGCTTGTCCACCCGCCGCAAGTCAGCGTACCAGCGGTAGACGCGTGCCCGCATACGCCAGGTATAGAGTGGGCCCATGCTCTTCAACAACGGTAGCATGATGACGATGAAGGGAATCAACAGCACCACATAACGGTCTGCTATGGAGGCTATCCAGAACGGCAGGTAGCGCTGCAGGATCGGCACGCCGTGCTCGTGGTAATACGCGGCTTCGCCGCTCAGCTCCAATTCCATGGGCATGGCAGCCGGGAAAGCGCCCGGTGGGTCCAGCAGACTGCCGTGGCGTAATACGTCGGCGGTGGCCTGCAACACCAGCGATGCCAGTGCCGGGTGAAAGGCTTCGTTGATGACCAGCGTCGCCACCGGTGATAGCAACGCCGTGCGCTGCGCAGGAATATTACGCGGCAGGTCGAGCAGTCCTTCCGGGATACTCAGGGTATCGAGGAAAGGCAGTCTCGCGGCCAGCGCCTCGGTCTGAGCCAGATCAACCAACTCCAGGTCAGGGTCGGCCAATAGCTGGCGCACCGTCGCGTTGCCCACCGGCAACACAAAAAAAGCAGCATCCAATTCGCCGGCATGCAGTGCGTCTGCCGAAGCGCGAGCGGAAAGCCGCTGCCAGTTGCCCGCCGCTATATCCTCTTCGCCCGCATGTTCGCCCAGTTGGCTGAACACACTGCGAACCACAGCCCAGGTACCGCTGCCCAGACTCCCAACCGACACTCTGCGCCCCTGCAGATCCAACAGCCGGGAGAGGTCTGCACCACGGCGCTGGAGCAGCCATAGAGGCTCATGATAGATAGCTGCCAGCCCTTCCAGCTGGGTCAGTTGATGCGCATCGAGCAGATCAGTGGTGCCACTCTGGATCAACCCCAGTTGAACCTCACCGGAGCCATCCGTCAGACGCTTCAGATTCTCCACCGAGCCACTGCTGGTTCGCAGCTCCAGGGTCAAGCCATCCTCATTCAACCGCTCTTTCAATGCCAGTGCGAAGCCATGATAACCACCGCTCTCACCCCCAGTAGTCATGACCAGCGTACGTGGCGGCGCTGGATCGAGAAAATGGAACAGCCCCCATGCCAGCAGCAGCGCCAGCGGTACAATCCACAGATTGGTGCGAACGAACAAGGCGACCTGTTTCACCACGCGCATATAACCCTCTCCCTCTAAAGAATGACACGGCAAAACCACACAAGCGCCAAAACCGGTGAGGAGCTTGCAAGAAGTTGCCATTCTGGTACTGTCTATCTATGTCGACGTCCTGTCGGCTTCTTTACCTGTTTCCCAAATATTGTTTTTTATTGTCCTCAACAAGGAGTAATGCTGTTCGCCATGAGCAAATCACCTTCTATCGTGCTCACCCGTCTGGATGTCCAACGCCTGGATGAGGTGTTGAATACCCTGGACGCGCCGATCGACCTCCTGGATGCGCTCGAGAACGAGATGCTGCGGGCCAAGGTTGTGAGTCACACGCGCGTTGCTCCAGACGTGGTCACCATGAACTCCACGGTGCGCTTCGCGGATGAAACCAGTGGCCGCGAAATGGTCCTGACCTTGGTGTACCCCGACAAAGCAGGCCCCGAAGGCACCATTTCGGTACTGGCTCCTGTCGGCATTGCGCTGCTGGGCTTGAAGAAAAACCAAAGCATCGACTGGGTTGGCCCCAATGGCCGTCCGCTCAAGCTCAAGATCATCGACATCGAATACCAGCCCGAAGCCAGCGGCGACTTCCATCTGTAAGGCCCGGCGCCCTGCCGGGTCTCGTTCTTCCCTCTCGAATATCATCAAAGCGTATCTGCTGACGCATCGTGCCCGAGTTCAAGCTCGGCACGATCAGTCCAGTGTTCGCCCAACTCGCCTTTTACCGAGACACCCAGTTCCTTGAAGTCCTGGACCTGCTTGACCAGGTTGCCGCGACCATTGATCAGCTGATCCCGTGCTCTGCGGTAGGCTTCACCCGCTCGATCAAGCCCCTTCTCGATCTGATCCATGCTGCCGAGAAAGGTACGCAGCTTGTCATGGATGCGAGCAGCGCGCTCGGCCAGTTCGGCGGTGTGACGGTTCTGGTCTTCGAAACGCCAGAGCTGGCGGACGATATTCAAGCTGGTCAACAGGGTGGTCGGCGTGGCGACCAGCACATTCTGCTCGATAGCCTTCTGAAACAATGTCTCATCCGCCTTGAGTGCTTCCACAAAAGCAGACTCGATGGGCACAAACATGAATACCATCTCCGGTGCGTTGAGTCCCGGCAGGTCGAAATAATTGCGCTCGGAAAGCTCGCGGATACGCTGGCCGAAAGCATGAACATGTTCAGCCAGCGCCACTCGCCGCTCGGTTTCATCCTCGCTGTTGATATAGCGGGTATAGGCATTCAGCGAGACCTTGGCATCGATGATCAGATGCTTGTCCTGGGGCAGGTACACCAGCGCGTCGGGGCGCTGACGCTGGCCATCCGCCGTGCTCATGCTCACTTCACGCTGAAAATCGATCCCGGCACGCAGGCCGGAGCGTTCCAGTACGTTTTCCAGGATCAGCTCGCCCCAGTTGCCCTGGGTCTTCTTCTGGCCCCGCAGAGCGGTACTCAGCTCATGCGCCTCCTGAGTAATCTGCTGGTTGAGCTGTTTCAGATGTTGCAGCTCCTGCGCCAGGGCCGCCTGCTGCTGAGTATCCTTGTGGTGGATGTCCTCGACCTTGCTGCGAAACTGATCGATCTGTTCGCGGAAGGGTTTGAGCAAAGCGTCCAGAGATTGCTGACTGGTCTGGGTGAACGTCTGCCCCTTGGCTTCGAAGATGCGCCCAGCCAGCTGTTCAAACTCCAGCTTGAGCTGCTCGCGGCTGTCCTTGAGCAACTGTTGCTGCTCATCGAAATGTTGCTGACGCTGACTCAAGGTGGTCTGCAAGGTGGAATGTTCCACTCGCAACTGCTCATGGGCCTGTTGCAGTTGTTGCAAGCGCTGTTCCAGCGTCTGACGTTCGCCATGCAATTGCTCACGTTGCCGCTGTTGTTCCTGGACCTGGGTCTGGAAGCGCTCGGCGCTACGTTGCCACTCGTTGCCCTGCCCCTCGGCCTCGGTCAGCCGTGTCGCCAGCCGATCACGCTCAGTCCTGAGGCGAGCCACGGATTCCTGCAGGTGTTCGAGGCGAGTCTCCAAACTCAGTTGACTACCCAGTTGCTGGTGTAGCTCCAGCTGTTGACGGTAGCTTTCCTCCTGTAGCTCGTCGACCCTTTGTTGCAGCAGCCGTTCCCGGCGCAGCAGTACCCAGCCGGTGAGAAGCCACCCGCCCAATAGGGCCAGGCTGAGCAAGGGCAATAAAAATCGCATTTCATTCAAGGGCATGGGGCATCTCCTTAGACTGCCAGTATTATCCCTGCGTATGACTGAATATGTAACCGTGACCGGCTGAAGACGGGGTATGACTTCGGCTGTATGAGTTATCCGCCTGTTGCAGTCTCGCGGCCATCTGCTATGTTCAGACGACACCTCTGCCCCAATAACAATGTCATCGTACGAAGGATCGTCATGCTGGACGTGGCCACTGCTTCACCCCACCGGTTATTGATGGTGGACCCCTGCAACGCCTGCCTGGCGCTGCAGAAACGCCTGAGTGATGCCGGGTGGAACGTTATTACGGCACCGCTGGACCGACTTGGACAGCCAGAATACGCGCTGGGTATGCTCCGACTGCAAGCTGCGCATGTCGCCAATCTTGGCAGACTCAAGATACTTCTCAGCCAGACCGGCATTCAATGGGTGGTGGTGGTCTCTCCGGAACTGCTGGAACAACCTGGCGTTGCACAATTTGTTGCCGAGTGGTTCCTCGACTATCACACCCTGCCCTTCGATGATTCTCGTATCCATATCGCCTTGGGTCGCGCTTGTGGCATGGCCCGCCTGCGGCGTCGCTACCAACAACAGGCCTGGCCGAGCGAAGAGCTCTTTCTCGGCAACAGCGATGAGGCGCTCGCCCTGCGCAATCTGGTGATGCGCGTAGCGCCGACCGACTCGCCAGTGATGATCCGCGGCGAAAGCGGCTCGGGCAAGGAGCTGGTTGCCCATGGTCTGCATGCCGGCTCGCGGCGCAAGGACGCCGCCTTTGTCGCGGTGAACTGCGGCGCCATACCGGAGCACCTAATCCAGTCGGAGTTGTTCGGCCATGAAAAAGGCGCCTTCACCGGCGCCCATCAACGCAAGATAGGACGAATCGAATCGGCCGATGGCGGCACCCTGTTTCTTGATGAAATCGGCGATTTGCCGCTGGAAATGCAGGCAAATCTGCTGCGCTTTCTGCAGGAAATGCAGATCGCGCGTGTGGGTGGTACCCAGTCGATCAGCGTCGATGTGCGGGTGTTGGCGGCCACGCATGTGGACCTGGAAAAGGCGATCAGTGAAGGACGTTTTCGCGAAGATCTGTATTACCGGCTGAATGTGCTGGAAGTGCGCACCGCCCCGCTCCGCGAGCGCCAGGCTGACATCGTGCCCATGGCCACGCACTTTGCCCAGCTATATACCGCAGAAACTGGCTACCGACCCCGCAACTTCAGTAGCGACGCAATCAGCGCAATGCTGCGCCATCCTTGGCCGGGCAATGCCCGAGAGCTGGCCAACCGAGTGCGCCGAGGCATGGTCCTGGCCGAGAGCAGAGAAATAGAGCCAGTAGACCTGGGGCTGACCTGCGCTGCCGAGCTGGAGGTCGAAAGCTTACAGACCTGGATATGGCGCGCGGAACGTCAGGCGCTGCATGCCGCCATCAGCCACTTTCCCAACAATATGGTGCAGGTAGCACGACAGCTGGAGATCTCCCGCCCGACGCTGTACCGGTTATTGCACAAACATCAGATCCGTTGAAGTCAGCATGCCCCGCCTGCAGTCGGTCAGAAGTAGTAGGGAAACTTCAGGCTCAAGCTGAAATCCGGTGCGTCCGGGGTCAGCCCCATCGACAGGTTGGGCACCACAGTCAACCGATCACTTGCCGCCAGGGTCATGCCGATATTGAAATAGGCGGCATTGGCATCACTGCCATTGACCGTCTGCCAGCCACCGCCCTGGTATTTGATGCGGCTGCTGCGACTGATCAGCTCGGAGAAGGAGATCGACAGGCTCATACGCTCGTTCAAAGCGAAAGCCATGCCCAGTCCGAACTGGAAGTAGTCACCCAACTTGACGCTGCCGGGTACTTTCACGCCTCGCTGGGCGCTGATGTCATCAAACTCCTCGTCGAAGTTGTGGGTATACGCCAGGTTGCCAAACAGCACCGCCGGATCCAGGGTCTTGACCAGCGAAATGCCTGCCGTGGCTGACCAAACGCCGTTACCCGTGGGCAGCGACTCCGGCACCGTGAGGTTGTCGTTGCCGGGTACCTGATCCAGTTTGATGCCATAGGGATGGTCGCCAGTGGGCGTCTTGACCCGGAGGCTGAGTACCGCATCAGGTCGGCCGGGTTGCTCATCAAGAAACTTGTAGGCCACCCCGAAGCTGATATCGCCCAGTTTGGGTCCACCGTCCACCACCTGCTCACTGTAAGTCGAACTGGCTCCGCCAGCACCGGCCGAACGGTAGGTGGTTTCGCGGTAGATATAGGGCACGTTGATATCGAACTGCCAACGCTGGCGCCAGTTGTAACGGGCAGTCAGATCGAAGGTGAAGGTATCGGCGTTGATTTCATCGACGCCGATATTGCCGAGAAAGATTGCATCCAAGGCGAGAAAACCGTTGAGAAACAGTTGTCGCGTATCGTAGTGACTATAAGTCAGGCCCGGTTCGAGGCTGAAGCTGCCCCCACCGAAAAACCCGCTGGCTTCCTGATAAAGCGCCTCCACACTGGGCGCTGGATCGGAGTTGTCGCGCAGTGACTGGCCATATCCTGAGGCGCTGCTGCCCTGCCCCGGGTTGGCCGCTGCGACACGGGTTGGTGCGGCGCGGGTAGCCGGCGCTGCGACGCTCGAGGCACCTTCGAGCTGGCGCAAACGCTGCTCCAGAATCATCAAGGCATTCTGTTGCGCCTCGTAGCGCTGGCGCAGCACATCCAGCTCTTGGCGCAACGCCCCCTCTTCACCGGTCTGCGCCATCAAATTACCGGCCACTGCCAACAGCAGGACGCCACCAGCCATTCTCCGCATGATGCTCTTCCTTGTTCTCATTGTGTGTATTCAATAACCGCCAGGGCGCAGCGCGCGAAGCTGTTCCAGACTACAGTTGGCCATATCCTGACCCAACGGCAGATCGCGCAGAGCGACGCTCAGAGTGGCCAGGTTTCGAGCGCTGTTCAGATTGCCGCTGAAGTTGGCCTGCTGGGTGATATTGCCACCACCGATCTGCTGCAGTGCATTCCCCTGAGTCCCAGCATCCAGTTGGATCTGCAAACCACCATTGCGGGTGCTGACCAGCACGTCGCCGGCAGCGCCGGTATAGGCAGTCGAGCCGTTCCAGGGCACGGCGTTGGTGTCCTGCGTCTGGGCGCTGTTCCCCCTGGTAACGACGATCTCCAGATTGTTCAGCCCCTCGTTGTAATCACCGGCACTGCGCACACTTTGGGAAATCCCTTGCACGCCGGTCAGCCCGGCGCCACCCACGACCTGACCACTGCCGGGAATGACTGCAGTTCCGTTGCCCTGATCCTCGGTGTGTGATGTCAATTGGGTGATATGGAGGCTAGGCTGCGCCTGATCATCGACCTGAAAGGTGATCCCGGCGCCAATGGTCTGGCCGGCGCTGTTCTCCCAGATGCTGCTCATGGTCACGCCAAAATGAATAATGCGCCCTGGCATGACATAGCGACCACGCAATTGCGCCAGCTCGTCATCATGCAGCTCCGCCGCTTGAAAAGGGTTACCGGCACTGGCCGGCAAACTCAATGCAACCAGACTGCCTGCCAGCCATGCCAGAGTCTGATGCCGTTTACTACACCAGCTGCGTAGTGATTTCATGCTCTCTCTCCTTACCCAGCGTCACCCACCCCATAGAGCATCGTCGGTCTACTCAGAAAAAATCGCTCTGCAAAAAACCGAACTCCATCAACTCGGCATCCTTCACCGGAGCAAACTTATCCAGCCGATGGCGCGCTGTCAGAGGCTCAGGCGGCGTCAGCAATGCGTTCTGGCGGTCATAGCTGGGACCAATCAAGGCGAATACGATGCCGTTCCAGCCCTGTGCAAACTCATCAAGTGTCATTTTCTTGTGCCCGAGTACCGGGTCACCGATATATACCCAGCCGTCATTACTGGTTTGCATGACCACGAAGTGTCGGTAACCACGGATATCCATCAGCACGATCGAAGGCACCTTCACTTCCATCAGTTGTGGCGGCTGCAATCGGTAGCCGCGTGCGCGCAATCCTTGCTCCTGGGCATAGCGTTTCATGTCCAGCATGGAGAATCCCATGGTCCGTACCTGCTGCGGATCAGCGCCGGCCAGCATGCCCTGGATGACATCTTCCTCACTGAGATTCCGGCCGTAGGCCTCGTTCAGCAAGGTCGCCATGGCAGCGGCGCCACAGCTGAAATCGGTTTTTTGTTGCACCAGATTGGCAAAGCGCCGTTCACGCAGACTCATCACCGGCTTGAAGACCAGACCGCCGCCAGGCAAGGCGGCAAAGGGCTTCTCCGTTGCCTGTCCGGGAATCCAGCACAGGGACAACAACAGACCGGCCATTAACAGTGCGAGCGGAGGTTTCATCGGCGCTTGTCCAGAATAGGGGAAAGGACCCGGGAGACCCGGGTCCGATATCGCTTACAGGCAGGCGTAGCAGCCGGCAGCGATGGACAGCGAGTTGCTCTGCTGGTTGGTACCACCAGCAGCAACGTTCACGCCGACGTTACCCGACACGTTGTTGAGCGATCCGAGCAGGTTGGCGTTGTTCTGAACATTCTGGTTGGTGGTGGGCTGTTGGTTGCCTGGGTGACCTCCGCCCCAGTTCCCGCCATAACCCGAGGCGATCGTATTAAGGCTGGAGTCACCGGCTTCAACTCCGTTGTAGGTGGCACTGGAAACCGCGAGCTGCATGACTTCGATTGATGCTTCTGCGTTCTGCGCTGCTTCGGAAGAGGCGATGGTCACATCGTTCTTCTGCTGGTTGAAGCCACCAGCAGCCACGTTCAACCCGAGGTTACCCGAGTAGTTGTTGGCCGTGTTGTTCACCTTCGCGTTGTTGGTGACGTCCAGGTTCGCCAGGGTGTTACCGGCATTGACCTGACCAATAGCGATAGTGGAGGTAGCAGTATTGCCGAAGACGAAATCAGCATCTGCCGTGGAGATCGCAGCTGCGTTGGCCTGCTGGTTGGTATCACCGGCGGCGACGTTGACCCCAGCGTTACCGGAGGAATTATGCAGAGCATCCTGCACCAGGGCATTGTTTTCAGTACCGTCATTATCCACGCGATTACCCAGGCTGACCTGAACATCTAGGATCGATGCTGCAGACATGGACGGTTCGCCTTCCGGTTGGTTGTTACCATTTCCAGGCCCGTTATGGTTTCCGCCACCTCCAGCCATGGCGCCAAACGACAGAGTTGCGGCGATAGCGAACGCGAGAGGTGCAAGCTTGCTTGTTGTTTTCATGATCTATTCCTTGTGTGGCTATCAATTCAGTTTCAGTAGGAACTGCCTATACAACTACTCCACCATTCGAATGCCGAGATTGTTGACCATACGGTTGCCAACCCCCGCACCCTGATTCAGCTGAACCACCCCGCGGCTGCCGGAAAAAGCCTGATCATCGATTTCGACCAGACGCTCCCCTGCCCCGAATGGCTCCGCAGCTGAATTGAAAAACGACCCTGCTGCACTCTGCGCCAGCACTTGGTCGTCGAGGCTTTCGGGCCGGGCTGCTGCGCCGAGCCGAAAGCCATTGATCTGCTGGTTACCCGCTCCAGCGCCCTGGTTCACCCCCAACACACCGCTGCCGCCACTGAAGGAGGCGCCGCGAATGTGCGCCCCCAGATCGACCGCCGCATCAGTGCTCAGCACACCGTCGCGGTGCTGCTCCACATCAAGCGTGGGGAAGGCACCAGCCGAAACGGCCCGGGCGTTGACCTGTTGTTGCAGGTTGCCGCTGGCCTGATTGACCATCAGCACCCCCTGATAACCCGCGGCACTGCTATCGATGGTTGCCGTATTCTCGGCGGCGTGAGCACCGGCGGCCAACAGCAAACCGAGGCCGACTATCATGTGCAAGGCCATGCTCACTTCCCCCCCAGCATCTGCAACGGCCGTAACCCTTGCTGAATGCTGCGACTGACCTGCCCACCGGCGTTTCCTGCTACACCGCCACCATGACCTGCTGGATTGAGCCCTGCTGCGCCCCCGCCGGTGGGCACCGGATTGGCCGGGCCTGCGCCGAACGGCAAATTACTGAAAGCATTGGAAAAACGGCTGCCGCTGCTGATCCCGGCAAAGTCACGGTCGGACATTTCAGTGGGTGCCAGCCCAGCATCCAGCGCTTGATTGAGCATGGCGTCACGTCGCGGATTCACTACCAGGGGGTTGGGGTCCGGCACCAGTTCCTGACGCGCCGCCGCACGGGGCTGCACTTGTCTGGAGATGATGATGTCGCCATCCGCGCCGTAGACTGGCAACTGCGTCGCTATACACAGCGCCAACCCGGCCAGGCAGAGCAGTACCTGAATCATCAGTGAGGAGAGCGAAGGGTTCATGGCAGACATCTCTTTTTTATAAGTCGGCACTCGCCGTTCATGTCATGAGAAGAGCAAGCTCCATGCCTGAAACAAAATAACCTTAATATTCAAAAAGTTGAGATGCTTTTATAAAACTGAAATGCAGTATCTGTATCAGAACTGAAACACCCTCAGGGGCGTACTGCGAACCCAGTCCCGGCAAAGCCACAGACGACGCGCTCTGGTGCGGTTCGAGGAGAGTCTCAGAATTGAAACACTCGGCCGGCAGCAACCGAATTGCTGGCCTGGAGAGCAATTCGGTGTATCAGTTATGAGCGAAGCGGAGGGAAACAACGATGCTGACGAACGCCAGCCGGGCAAAAAGAGGATAAGCAGGAACCTGCGCCGGTGGTGCCGGCGCAGGGGAATACTCAGTACATCAGCCGCACTTGCTGTCACCACAGGCCAGGCAAGTCAGACAACCGTCCATCTGCACGGCCGCCTTGGTGTGACACTTGCCGCACATCTGCGCGCCGGAGGGATAGGTTTCGGCGCTGTCATCGCAATCGGCCGCTGCCTGCGCCGGTGCGCTGGCACTGAGGAACTCAGCGCGCTTCTGGTCCAGATAGGCGCGCTGATGCTCGTCCATTTCGTCCTCGAGCATGCCGATACGCTTGAGGTGGCATTCCAGCACATCGCCGATTTCCGCGACCAGTGACGGCATCCAGCGACCGCCGCGCTTCATGTAACCGCCCTTGGGATCGAAGACGCTGTTAAGTTCCTCGACCAGGAAGGTGCAATCGCCGCCTTTGCGGAATACCGCGGAAATGATCAGCGTCAGCGCCGAAATCCACTGGTAGTGCTCCATGTTCTTCGAGTTGATGAATATCTCGAAAGGGCGGCGGGTCTCGTGGTCGCTGCCAGGGTTGAGCACCACGTCATTGATGGTGACGTAGATCGCATGCTCGGAGGTCGGTGTCTTGATCTTGTAGGTCGAACCCTCAAGAAACTCGGGCCGTTTGAGCTTCTCGTGCATTTCGACATAGGTAGGCGCTGCCGGTTCCGGCGCCTTGGCCGGCTCGTCCGGCTTGACCACTGCATAGTCGACAATCTTGCTGGTTATCTTGAGTGCCATGTCCATCTTCCTCGCCCTGCGCCGCGGCAGGGCTGTATTTGTAGTTACCAAGTCATCAATTGGGCGCCAGCGGCTCAGAATTTGCCGTAATAGCCTTCCTTGAGCGCATCATACAGGTTGGCTGCCGAGTGCATCTCGCCGTCGTATTCGATTTCTTCTCCACCTTTGGCCTCGATGATGCTGCCGTCTTCCAGTTTGAAGCGGTAGGTGGTGTTGGCCAGATCCTGCTCCTTCACCAACACGCCCTGGAAGGCTTCGGGGTTGAAACGGAAGGTGGTGCAGCCTTTCAGCCCCTTGTGGTAGGCGTACAGGTAGATGTCCTTGAAATCCTCGTAGGGATAATCGGTCGGTACGTTGGCAGTTTTGGAGATCGAGGAATCGATCCACTTCTGCGCCGCGGCCTGCACATCCACATGCTCGGTGGGCTTCACGTCATCGGCGGCGATGAAGTAGTCTGGCAGGTTACGCGAGGCCGCTTCCATGTCCGGCAGCGCCTGGGGATCGATGAACTCGCGGTAGGCCAGCAGCTCGAAGCTGAACACGTCGACCTTTTCCTTGGACTTCTTGCCCTCACGGATCACGTTACGGAAGTAGTGATGGGCGAAGCTCGGCTCGATACCATTGGAGGCGTTGTTGGCCAACGACAGGGAAATGGTACCGGTCGGCGCAATCGAGCTGTGGTGAGTGAAACGCGAGCCGTGCTCGGCCAAGGCCTCGACCAATGCCGCGTCCTCGCCCGCTACCTGCTGCATGTAACGGCTGTACTTGGCCCACAGCACCTTGCCCTTGACCTTCTGGCCGACCTTGAAACCGTCCCTCTTCATTTCCGGACGCTTGGCCAGCATGGCTCCGGTCACAGTGAACTCTTCTTCCATGATCGGCGCCGGGCCTTTCTCTTCGCTCAGCTTCAAACCGGTGCGCCAGCCTTGCAGGGCCATTTCCCTGGAGACCTCTTCGGTGAACTCCAGCGATGCAGCATCGCCATAGCGCATGCGCAGCATGGTCATGGTCGAGCCCAGGCCCAAGAAGCCCATGCCATGGCGGCGTTTACGGAAGATTTCGTTGCGCTGCTCTTCCAGCGGCAGACCATTGATTTCGACCACGTTGTCCAGCATGCGGGTGAAGATGTCGACTACCTTGCGATACTCATCCCAATCGAACCGCGCCTTGTCGGTGAAGGGGTCACGAACAAACAGGGTCAGGTTGATCGAGCCGAGCAGGCAGGCACCATAGGGCGGCAGCGGCTGCTCGCCACAGGGGTTGGTGGCGCGGATCTCTTCGCAGAACCAGTTATTATTCATCTGGTTGACGCGGTCAATCAGGATGAAACCCGGCTCGGCGAAGTCGTAGGTGGAGGTCATGATCATGTCCCAGATGCGCCGCGCCTTCATGGTGCGGAACACCCGGCAAGCGATCAGGCCATCTTCACGGGTAACGTAACGCTCGTTGCTCGGCCATTCGCGCCAGATCACCTGTTCGGGATCATTGATATCCACACCATCGGCCTCGGCCTCCCCTTCGCTCAGCGGAAAAGCCAGCTTCCACTCACTGTCGGATTCCACCGCCTCCATGAACTCCTCGGTGATCAGCAGCGACAGGTTGAACTGGCGCAGTCGACCGCCCTCACGCTTGGCGCGAATGAAATCCGCCACATCCGGATGACCTACATCGAATGTCGCCATCTGTGCGCCACGACGGCCGCCAGCCGACGATACGGTGAAGCACATCTTGTCGTAGATATCCATGAACGACAGCGGTCCGGAGGTATAAGCGCCAGCGCCGGACACATAGGCGCCACGCGGGCGCAGCGTGGAGAATTCATAACCGATGCCGCAACCGGCCTTCAACGTCAGACCGGCCTCGTGCAGCTTGGAAAGTATGTCGTCCATGGAGTCGCCGATGGTCGCCGACACAGTGCAGTTGATGGTCGAGGTGGCGGGTTTGTGCGCCAGCGCACCGGCATTGGAGGTGATACGGCCAGCAGGGATGGCGCCATGGCGCAGTGCCCAGAGAAACTTGTCGTGCCACTCCTCACGCAGCTCCGGTGCTTCGACCTCGGCCAGGGCGCGGGCAACACGCTGATAGGTCTCATCGACAGTCTGGTCGATGGCGACACCGTCCTTGGTCTTGAGCCGATATTTGGTGTCCCAGATATCTTCCGAGGCCGGCTGCATGGGGAGGCTGGTTACGACATTATGCAGACGTTGAACCCTGGCTGTTTGACTCATCATATTCTCCTGGAATCAGTGCTTTACGGGCTTGACAAACGCGCATGCCTTCTCATCCTTGCGCCCGAAAACCACTACTGGTTGTGCGTAAGTGCGAATCCTAGTCCCAGATATGGTAAATATCAACAGCAAAGGAAGAGTGATTTTCTTCTTCAGGGTCTTGACTTGTGCCGATGCCGCAACGGCTCAGGCGGAGACCGCCGAGCCATCTATCGGAAAGAAGCTGCCGTCACTCCAGACACCGATGCGCGCCTGATCGTCGACCGTTTCTTCGACCGCCAGGTCAGCCAACTCATAGAATACATTGCGATGAATCAGCGCCTGCAGGTTACTGCGCAGCAGCACGTAGGGTGACGGCTCATGGGTATTGATATCGACCCGGACGGTGATCGGATGCTCTTCGCCAGCCACCACGCTGTGCCTCAGACTGGTAAAGAAGGTCAGGCGTTGCTCCTTGCCCTGCCCCGCTACCTCCAGTCGTACTGCAACGAAAGGCACGTCATCAACCTTGATCGCCCAACGCTCTACCGGCGTGACCAGGTAGTAGCGGCCATCCTCATCCAGCCGCAGGATGCCGGAGAACAGCTGCGCCAGGGATTTTCGGCTGATGGGCCCACCTTCGTGATACCAGGTGCCGTCGCGGGTGATATGCATATCCAGTTCGCCACTGAATTCCGGATGCCACAGATGCACCGGTGCCGGCTCACGGGCATCGGCGGTGGTCGATTCGGGCAGGCTGTCGAGTAGCGATTGGGGTGGTGGTTGTCGATTGTCCATGAGTACCTCGATATCTGATTGCTCAGGCCATTCAGCGGCTGCCCAGCAGTTGACGTGTGTAATCTTCCATCGGTTCCCGCAGCAGGTCTTCCGGGCGGGATTTGTAGAAAGCCAGAAAGCCTGTGCGACTGTTGATGGTGGTAAAGTCGATGACCCGTTCGGTGCTGGCTTCCAGCAACATCAGCTGCAGCACCACCTGATCACGTCCCACATCGCCGTCGTTGGCCTGCTCTGGTGTCGGCTGCGCACCGGCGCTGCTCTGGGCGCTGGCGAAGCGGGTGTACAGCAGATAATCGAGCCCCTGCTGACGGGTCCGCGCCAGCGCTTCATTCAGCCCCAGCGGCTGCTCGGCGCGGCGCACCATGGGGAATACCTGCACCGCGGCGGCAAAGCCTTCCTCGGCGAGAATGTTCGGCCGCGCATAGGCATGGCCGACCGGCACGAAATGACTCTGCGCGATGTACAGTCGCGAGTCCGCCTGCAAGCGGAAGTTGCCGCTGCGGCTGATCTGGTAGCGATCCAGCAACCCGGCATCGCTGAGATAAAAGCGCCCTTTTTCTGTCATCTGCGAGGGCGTACAACCCGCTGCCAGCACTGCCAGCGTCAGCAGGGTGGTGATGTGGGACAGCCATAGGGGCAATTTCATAGTCCACGCATCCGTTCCGGGCGCAGCCCGGCCTGTTCCGGTTGTTCGATCGCCTGACGCACCTGAGCCTGCAGGCGCGGCTTGTCGGCGCCCAGCACGCCCTTCAATACCAGATAGTTGGAGGCGTGATCACTACGAAAGACCGTATCGGTCAATTCCAGCACATTCAGGAATTGTTCGATCTCGCTAAACAGACCAGCCTGATCCAGCGGCTGAAAGTCCGGAAACTGCCCCTGGTAACGGGCCAGCCCGTTCGGAAAGCTGACCACCAGGGTGGACAGAAAGTCTGGCTGGGTGAGGTTCATCAGCCGCGCCGAATTCAGCGCGTGCTGCTCACTCAGGCTGCGCCCACCCAGACCATTGAGAATCATCACCGATGTATTCAGCCCGGCCTCTTTGGCCTTCAGCAGGGCATCGGCGGTGGAATCGAAGGTCTCGCCCTTGTTAACCCGCTGGAGCACTTCATCATCACCAGACTCGGCGCCGACATAGAGCATCTGCAAGCCGGCCTCGCGCAGCTGCCTGAGTTCCTCCACGGATTTGCGGCGCAGATTGCGCGGCAGGCAGTACGAAGTGACCCGCTGCACCTCGGGCAGATGCTCGCGGATCGCCTGCAGAATGCGCAGCAGACGGTGCGTCGGCAGCACCATGGCGTCGCCGTCGGCGAGAAACACCCGCTGTACAATCAACTGTTCGCCACTGCGGCGGATCTCATCCAGCACCTGCTGCTCGTCACGGGCGCGAAATTTCTTCTGCGGCGCGGTGTACATATCGCAGAAGGTGCACTGGTTCCATGAGCAACCATTGGTCACCGGCAGGATCAGCGAATGCGCCTCGCTCGGCGGACGGAATACCGGTTCGATGTAGTCGATGGGAAAACGGGCCTGACCAGACATGGGGCACTCCATAGCAAAGTTCGCCGTGCAGTTTACAGGATAGTCCGCCGAACTCCTTCCCCTACGTGTCTGAAGCGATCACCCGTATGGGTTTAGCGTGCAACCGCTGATTCTTTTACAGTTTCCATGCAACAGAAGGCGTTTTGCCAGGGTCCTCGGCTGAATAATCAAACGGATAAAAATAATGCTTAAGAAAACCTGTACCACACCATCTCGCTTCCTCCTGTCCTCTCTGTCCGCCATGGTTCTGGCTGCAAGTCTGAGCGGCTGCCTGTCTGGGGGCGGCGGTGGATCGAGCAGTGACGGAGGCTCTTCCGCGAACCCGCTGAAAGTCACCACTGAGCAGGGTGACTATGTCGGCATCGAGCATGACGGCATGCGTGTATACCGCGGCATCCTCTATGGCGTCGCTGAGCGTTTTGCCGCCCCCGCCCTCCCGCCGGCTCACTCTGATGCCATCCAGTTGAACGAGACCTTCGGCAGCAACTGTCCGCAGGCTGACAGCGCTTTCGGCGAAGCCAGCCTGGATGAGAACTGCCTGTTTCTCAACGTCTATACGCCCGAGGAGCCCGGTGACTATCCGGTGATGGTATGGGTTCACGGTGGCGCCTTCATTTACGGCTCCGGCGGTGCCAGTTACGACCCGGTGCGACTGGTGGACCAGGGTGTGGTCGTGGTGACGCTCAACTACCGTCTGGGCGCACTGGGCTTTCTGCCCCATGCCGCACTGGGCGACGCCAACTTCGGGCTGCAGGACCAGCAGCTGGCACTTGAGTGGGTCCAGGCCAATATCGAACAGTTCGATGGCGATGCAGGTAATGTCACCCTCTTCGGTGAGTCTGCCGGTGGCCACAGTGTGCTGAGCCAGTTGGCCTCGCCAAGCGCGGCTGGCTTGTTCCACAAGGCCATCGTGCAGAGTGGGGCCTATAACGGCGCACAGGTTCCATTGACTGACACATCCTATGGCCCAGTAATCATTCCAGGGGGGCAGACACTTTTTGGCGATCCCACTGTGGCACAAACTGATTGCGCAGATGCGACGGATGCTCAACTGACGGCCTGTTTGAAAGGGCTTTCGGTGGCTGAGATTCTGGCGGCCCAGCCCGGCAATATCCTCCCCGTCACCGGAACCGAGACCTTACCCCTATCCATCAACCAGGCACTGGCCAGCGGCAACTTCAACAAGGTACCGGTGATGATGGGCAGCAACCTGGATGAGGGCGCGTTGTTCAGCCTGCTGGCCGCGCTGGAAGGGGCCGACTTCACCACCCCGGCTGGCTATCAGGCGGCCGTTGCGAAACTGCTTCAAGAAGATCCGACCCTGGATGCCGCCAGTATCGGTCAGCACTATCTGAGCCAGAGCGTCGCCGCAGGCAGTACCTCACCCTTTATGGATGCCCATTCCGCCATCGGCACCGATTGGCGGTTCAACTGCCCCAACAATGCCCAGTGGGGTCTGCTACAAGGCGAGGTGAACACCTGGGGCTACTGGTTCACCGACCGCAATGCGCCGAGCATTCTCGGACCGCTGCCCTTCCCCCTCGGCGCGGCGCATTCCTTCGAGATTCAGTACGTGCTGAGTTCAGAGGACACGTTGAAGGAGCGCGGCGCTGGCGAAAACCAACTGGCTCTGGCGCGGGAGATGGCTGGTTATTGGGTCAACTTTGCCAAATACGGTGATGATCCGAACATCGGCCCCAACGCCACCGATGGTGCCGCAGAGGCGGTCGAATGGCCTCGGCTGAACGGCGACGGCAATATCCTCCGTCTCGATGCACCGACGCCAGCGGTGGTTGCCATAGACGACTTCCGCGATACCCATCAGTGCGCTTATTGGGCCAACCCACCTACAATACAAGCGAACTGATCCCTACCTGGCGGCTGCTGCTTCGGCAGTCGCCTTCCCTTCCGATTCATCGCGTTTGGCGGCCGGCAAGATCGCCAGAAAATTACTCCCTGCCACCTTATGCGCCACCGCCTCGGGCAAGGCGTCGAGAAAGACGCCGAACCCGCTCATGTATTCCCCCATACTGCCGAACTTGCCCACCACATCCGAGCCGATCATGAAGCGATCCGGGAAACGTTCCACCAGCTGCAGCCAGCGTGGATCCGGCTCACCATCACTGTCGAGCAGGTACGGCTCCAGCATGGTCCAGGACAGGTCGATATAAAGGTTCGGATACAGCCCGAGCAGCCGCTCCACCTCGTCGAACAGAAATTTCAATTTCTCCTGGTGACGATGGATCTCCTTGCTGGTACCGGCATGGGCCCAGATGAAGCGCACCTGTGGATGGTCGCGCAGAGACTCTTCCAGCTCCGGCAGGTACAGCGGATTGCGTTCCCGTTTGGAGGTGATATTGCTGTGAATCATCACCGGCAGATCGTATTCTGCGGCCAGGTAGTAGATCCGATCCATCGCCTCGCTGTTGGCCCGGGGCGTCTCGCTGTTGGTCAGCGCGGTCAGGTCGTCGTGACGGGTGAAGACTTCGCCGATGCCTTGCCACATGCCCGGATAGGTTTCCAGCAGGCGGCGTACATGCTCATCGGCGTTCTTGTCGTTGGGGTTGAAACCGGAGAGAAACGGATGAAAACGCGCCCGCTGTTTTTCATCCAGTTCTTCAAGCGCATGCGCGACGATGTAATCCGTTGCGCTGAACCAATAGGCTCCGGCGTCATCCCCAGCGTAATAGCGCGGTCGACGTGGTTCATCCTCATGCCATTTCTTGGCTACCGGAATACCGCTGATCATGACGTGGCGGATATTGTGCTCATCCATCTGCTGCAACAGCTCGGCCATGCCGTCGGTTTCCTGAAAGAAATCGACATAGTGCAGATGAGCGTCGGTGTAACTGTAATCACGCGCCTCGACAGGCAGCGTCAACAAGGCGGCAATCAGACACAGAGCAGAACGTAAGGATGGCAAGCGGGCATTCCTGTTGAAATAGGTTGCCCGGTAGACCTGCCGCTTCGCATCAAGTTCACCAACCGCCCTCAGGCAGGCTCGCCATCCTTCCTGCGCTTGGAGCGGTTACCCATGCGCACGCCGATATCCATCAGGAACTGCATATAGCCTTCCTTGTCTTCGATCACATCCTGCCAGAACGGCGAGTGATACATGGACATGGCGCCGTGCACCATCGCCCAGGCTGCGCAATAGTGAAAGTACGCCGGGACGTTCTCCAGCTTGCCTTCATCTATCCGCTCCTGAATCACGCCGGTCAGATGGTTGAAGTTGGATGCGCGGATGCGGTGCAGCTCTTCGACCAGCTCCGGCATCTGATTGGCCTTGACCACCTTTTCCTCAAGACGATCAAACAGTCGATAGCGCTCGGGATCACTCATGCGAAAGGCAAAATATTCGCGCGACAGCGCTTCCCGATCTGCTTCGATGTTCTCGGAGTGCAGCAGCTCGGCCAGATCGCGCTCATAATCGAGCATCAACCGCAGGTAGATTTCGGCCTTGGATTTGAAGTGTTTGTAGATGGTGCCCTTGCCGATCCCCACGTCATCGGCGATCATTTCGACCGTGACGCTGTCTTCTCCCTGCTCCAGGAACAGACGCAAGGCCGAAGCCAGGATCTCCTGTTCGCGACGCTGAAATTCCCGAACCTTGCGTGATTCTTTCTGCATGTGCTTACCTGCCTGCATGAGCGTGACGATGAGAATGCATTATGCCAATTTCATGACCGGTTGCACACTTCTGGTATTTATATGACCAGAAATTCACCCCTCAACGATATTGCGTTCCGTTTATTGCCAGTCACGCTATCATCAAACTCAATGCAACCTGGACAGGACCTGACCATGCTCCACGATTCACAGTGGGACGATGAGTTCCCTCAAGACCCGAACCTCTGCTATCTGAACCATGCCGCCGTGGCACCCTGGCCGAAGCGTGCGGCTGATGCAGTCACCGCATTCGCCCAAGAGAATACCACCCAGGGAGCACAGGATTACCCCCGCTGGATCCAATTGGAACATCGCCTTCGCGGCCAGCTCAAGACCTTGCTCAACGCGTCGAGCAAAGGAGATATTGCCTTGGTGAAGAACACCTCCGAGGCTCTTTCGCTGGTAGCCATGGGGCTGGACTGGTCGGCTGGTGACGAGGTGCTGATCAGCGATCAGGAGTTTCCATCCAACCGGATTCCCTGGCAGGCTCTGGAAGGCCGCGGCGTAACCGTGCGCCAGATTGGCCTCGATGACGACGACCCCGAAGCTGCTCTGATAGCGGCGATGGGGCCGGCAACTCGGCTGCTGAGCATCAGCTCGGTGCAATATGCCAGCGGCCTGCGCATGGATCTTGCGCGTCTCGGTCGCGCCTGCCGCGAGCGCAATATTCTGTTCTGCGTCGACGCCATTCAGTCACTCGGCGCGCTGCCCTTCGATGTGCAGGCTATCGATTGCGACTTCGCCATGGCTGATGGGCATAAATGGTTGCTCGGCCCAGAGGGTCTGGGGGTGTTCTATTGTCGCCGTGAAGCTCGCGATCGGCTCAAGCTGACCCAGTTCGGTTGGCACATGGTCGAAGCCATGGGGGATTATGATCGTGACGATTGGGTGCCGGCGAGCACCGCGCGGCGTTTCGAGCCGGGCAGTCCCAATACGCTGGCCCAACATGCGCTGTCAGCGAGCCTGGAGTTGCTGCTTGAAGTCGGTGAAAAACGGATCCAGGAAGCATTACAGCAACGCACCGCTTACCTGCTGCAATCCCTCGGCACCCTTCCCGGCATGCGCGTCCTCAGTCCGAACGCACCGGAGCGCCGCGCGGGCATCGTCACCTTTACCATTAGCGGGTACGACAACAGTTGGCTGTACCAGAAACTGAAAGAGGCTGGCGTTGTCTGCGCTGAGCGTGGCGGTGGTATTCGCTGGTCACCGCACTTCTATACACCGCAACCGGTGTTGGACAAGGCCTTGGACATTCTCAAGCGGACGCTGAAACAAGCCAGGGAGTGACTCGGTCACGATAAGCCCGCCACCCTTATTTCGAATAGGTTTAATGAAGAGGGCATTTCGAGTGGAAATGCCGTAAAAGTCGGCAATACTTAACACATCAGGCGCCGTACCTCCCCCAAGTGCTGCGTCTGACAGAAAAGGACCTGTCCCTTTCTGTATCACTCCTAATGGTCTTGACCCGAATTTCTCCCCCGGAATTCGGGTTCTTTTTTTCAGTAGCCTTGCCGCACCAAATCAATCTAAATATCCGATCATAAAGTCGCGATAATTGCGCTTTTAACTGTTAATAAATAGATAGATCATGACTCCATCAGGTCGAAGCGTGTATCGACCTCAACAAAACAGGAGGTATGCAATGATCGAACTGCGCCCTTATCAGGAGCTCGGCGGCGCTCAGCATGGGTGGCTGGATACTCGCCATCATTTTTCCTTTGCTGAGTATCATGATCCCAAGCGTATGCACTGGGGGCATTTACGGGTATGGAACGATGACATCATCGCGCCCCACTCCGGATTTCCCGGGCACCCGCACCGCGATATGGAGATCATCACCTACGTACGCTCCGGCGCCATCACCCACCGTGATCACCTCGGCAATGAGGGCCGTACCGTAGCCGGCGATGTACAGGTAATGAGCGCCGGTACCGGCATCGCTCACAGTGAATTCAACCTGGAAGATGAGGAAACGCGAATCTTCCAGATCTGGATTCTGCCCAATAAAAAGGGATTGCCGCCCAGCTGGGGTACCCGGCAGTTTCCACGGGATGAGCGCAGCGGAGACTTCGTCACCCTGGCCAGCGGTGTGCAAGAGGATATGGACGCACTGCCTATCCGCGCTGATGCGCGGGTGGTCGCCGCTACACTGAAGGCTGGCCAGACAGCCGAATATCAGATTGAGCCGGGGCGCAAAGTGTATCTGGTACCCGCCAGCGGGCGGGTAGATATCAATGGCGTGATGGCCGCGGCGGGAGATGGCGTAGCCATCCACGACGAGACACTGCTGCGGTTCACCGCTGAAGACGAGAGCGAAATCGTGCTGGTGGATGTCGCATGAGGGACTGCATCTCTCTGTACAGGGCTGTAAAGGAGTGGCTCCAATGGGCTTGATCAGCAATTTCATTGCCCGCGCCATGGGCTACAGTGATAACACACCGAAAGAGGAAGCAAAGATGACCAAGGTATTAGTGCTCTACCATTCCATGTACGGCCATATCGAAACCATGGCCAGCGCCATTGCCGAAGGTGCGCGCGGTGTCGACGGAGTCGAGGTGACCGTCAAGCGCGTACCGGAAACCATGAATGCCGACGCCTTTGCCGCTGCGGGCGGCAAGACCGATCAGCAAGCTCCGGAAGCCAGTCCGGCCGAGCTGGCTGACTATGATGCGATCATCGTCGGCACGCCGACCCGTTTCGGTAACATGACCGGCCAGATGCGCAATTTCTTTGACCAGACCGGCGGCCTATGGGCCAAGGGCGCCTTGGCAGGCAAGGTAGCCAGTGTATTCACCTCCACCGGTACCGGCGGCGGTGAAGAAATGACCATCACCTCCACCTGGACCACCCTGGCGCACCACGGCATGATCATAGTGCCTATCGGCTACACCACCCCGGAGCTGTTCGACGTGTCGCAGGTCGGCGGTGGCACACCTTATGGCGCCTCCACCATTGCCGGTGGTGATGGTTCACGCCAGCCGGATGACCGAGAACTGGCAATTGCACGCCATCAGGGTAAGCATGTGGCGCAGATCGCCAGCAAGCTGAACAGCTGACTCAGGTTGCAGTAAGGGGGAACAACCGATGGAAGTTTGCCGTGGTGTTCTCCCAAAGCCGCTCCAGCGGCTCGTCACGCAGCTCAGCGAGAAAGGCCGCCACTTCACAGACGAACTGCGGCTCGTTGGGCTTGCCGCGGTGAGGTACAGGCGCCAGGTAGGGTGAGTCCGTCTCGACCAGCAACCGGTCGGCAGGTATACGCCGCGCCACATCCCGCAGCGCCTCGGCATTGCGGAAGGTGACGATACCCGACAGGGAAATGTAATACCCCATATCCAGTGCCGCGCGCGCCATGTCCCAGTCTTCAGTGAAACAATGCAGTACCCCGGCATCCGCCAGATCCGCGTCACGCAGCATGTCCAGCGTATCCTCCCGCGCTTCGCGGGTATGAATGATCACAGGCTTGCCGGTAGTGCTGGCAGCTTGCAGATGGCAGCGGAAGGAGTCCTGCTGCGCCTGAGCCATATCCGGCTGATAGTGGTAGTCCAGCCCAGTCTCACCGATGGCAGCGACACGCGGATGGTTCAGTGCCTCCAGCAACCAGGCCAGATCGGTCGGATCGTTGCGCGCCAGATCCAGCGGATGAATCCCCACACTGCACCATACATCCTCGTATTGTTCGGCCAGTTGTTTGACCACGGGGGCATTGGCCGCATCCACACCGATGCAAAGAAACTTGCCGACGCCGCGTTCGCGGGCGGCATTCAAAGCGTTGTCGAGGGAGCCGTCGTGGGCAGTCAGGTCGAGTCGGTCGAGATGGCAGTGGGAATCTATCAGCATGGTCACATGGTATGGGTCGGGCGGTCGGACTTGAGCGCACCGGCCAGGTAGGTTTCAATTTTGCTGCGGGCAGTATTGTCCTGATCACTGAACTGCACACCTATACCGGCCGCACGGTTACCCTGTGCGCCCCGCGGTGTAATCCAGATCACCTTACCCGCCACCGGGATCTTTTCCGGCTCTTCCATCAGGCTGAGCAACATGAACACCTCATCGCCCAACTGATAGGATTTGTTGGTGGGAATGAACATCCCGCCATGTTTTACAAAGGGCATATAGGCGGCATACAGCACCGACTTATCCTTGATCGTCAGCGAAAGAATGCCGTTGCGAGGTCCTGACGCAGCCATATTCATATCCATATCCTTTTTTAATACTTCGGCACAGGCAGGTTACCGCCTTTCCATCAATTGTTTCCACTGGATCAACAGGGTTTCGATGAACAGCACCCGATTGAGGTTGGCCTTACCCATGATCATGCCGCGATGTTCCAGCAGCCAGCTTTGCCATGTCAGCAAGGCGGGCATCGACATATGGCGGGCCATATAGGGAAGCACCTTGGCCATATCGGTGTTGATTGGCTCTTCAATCGCCCCGGTCTTCAGTCGCAGCAGGTCCAGTGTCCAGTCGCAGAACCAGTCCGCCAGCAGCTCCAATGGCAGAGTCGGCCAGCGCTCCGCGAGCCGGGATGCCGACTGCTGATTCTTCAGCAGTTCCTTCACCCCCTCCACTACCTGCTGACGCAGACTGGTGGCGTCCATTTCATGCAGCGTAACGGCGCGCAAGGGGGCGCCCCCAGCCATCAACAACAAGGCGGCATGCTGCTCGGCATCCAGATCCGGCAGACTCTGACTCAGCCAGGCCATGGCATCAGTGTGGCTGGGCGTGATCAGCGATTGCACTCGGCAACGGCTGCGAATGGTCGGCAGCAACCGGCTGGGTTGATCACTGACCAACAAGAGATAGGTTTCCGCTGAAGGTTCTTCCAATGACTTGAGCAGCGCATTGGCCGCGTTCAGGTTCATTGCTTCGGCCGGGTGCAGAATCACAACCTTGCGCCCGCCTTGCTGCGCCGTCTGACCCATGAAATCCGCCAGCTGGCGAATCACATCGATACGGATGGCCTTACCCTGCTCTTCCGGTTCCACCACCAGCCGATCCGGGTGGCTGCCGGCTTGGCGTAACTGGCAGCTGCGGCATTGCCCGCAGGCTCGACTGGACTCCGGTTTGAGGCACAACAGATAGGCAGCGAACGCCTCGGCGAATACGCGTTTGCCCACACCGGGTAAACCTGCAAACAGGAACGCATGGGCATGACGGCTACCGGCGGTCAGGGAGTTCCAGACCGGCAGATGCCAGGGGCAGGGCATGATTGCCTGATCAGGCATTGCAGCGCTCCAGCACTTCTTCGATCAACGGCTGCATGGCATCACGTACCGAAGCCAGATCACCGCTGGCATCGATTACTCGATATCGCTGCGGATCAGCTGCCGCACGCTGCAGATAGGTATTTCTGACGTTTTCAAAGAAAGCCTGTTGCTCGCGCTCGAACCGATCCAGCTCACTGCGTGCCCTGGCCCGGGCCATACCCAGCTCAACCGGCACATCGAAGATGATCACCAGGTCCGGACGCAGCTCGCCCTGAACCCACTCTTCCAGCGCAGCGATACGCTGCGGGTCGATCCCGCGACCGCCGCCCTGATAGGCGTAGGTTGCGTCAGTGAAGCGATCACTGATGACCACCCTGCCTTCGGCCAACGCCGGACGAATCAGGCTATTGAGGTGCTGGGCACGGGCGGCGAACATCAGCAGCAGCTCGGTATCGGCGTGCATCGGTTCCTCATGCAGGCTGAGCAACACCTCGCGAATCCGTTCGGCCACTGGCGTGCCGCCTGGCTCACGGCTCAGCAACGGCGTACAGCCGCGCTCGGCCAGGGCCTGAGCAAACACCTTGAGGTTGGTCGATTTGCCGGCCCCCTCCGGGCCTTCAAAAGTAATGAACAAGCCGCTCATTGCGCCGCCCCGTTGTTTGTTGAGCCCGCCGGTGATGGGCTGGAACGATAGTTGGGTGCCCGCCGCAGAATCTGATAGTGACGGACAGCCTTGTTATGCTGCTGCAGCGTTTCGGAAAAAACGTGGGAGCCGTCGCCACGGGCAACGAAGAACAGACTCTTGCCGGGCAAAGGATTGACGGCGGCCAGTAGCGCCTCTTTGCCTGGCATGGCAATCGGCGTTGGCGGCAAGCCGTCGATAGTGTAGGTGTTGTAAGGCGTAGCCCGGCGCAAATCGCTGCGGCGAATATTACCTTGCCAGTTTTCACCCATACCGTAGATGACGGTCGGATCGGTCTGCAGGCGCATGCCCTTTTGCAGGCGACGGGTAAACACACCGGCGATCTCGCCTCTCTCGTGCGGCACGCCTGTCTCCTTCTCGATAATCGAAGCCAGAATAAGAGCCTCGTAGGGACTGTCGATCGGCAGCCCTTCCACCCGCTGCTCCCACGTCTCCTCCAACACCCGCTGCATGCGCTGATAGGCGCGAAGCAGGATGTCACGGTCGCTCATACCTAGGGTGTACAGGTAGGTGTCCGGGAAGAACAGCCCTTCGGGATGAGACTCTGGAAGATCAAGCTCTGCCATCACCTGTTCATTGTTCCAGTCACGCGGTAACGTCTGATCCAGCCGCTCAGCCTGCGCCAATACATCGCGGAACTGATTGAAATTCCAGCCTTCAACCAAGGTGATGCTGCGCTGAACCACCTCGCCACGCTGCAATACGGCCAACAGCTGCTGTACGGTCATTCCCGGCGCAAGGCGGTATTCGCCTACCTGCAGTACCGTTTCCGGCATCTGCCACTGCCAATAGCGGCGCACCCAACTGGAACGCTCAATCACGCCGCGCTGCTCCAATCCGGCAAAAACCCGCGCGGGCGTGCTGCCGGGAGGTACTTCAAGGGTGTCGGCCACCTCGATCTGCAGCGTCTGATCCAGAGTTGATTGCAGAGTGAAATAGCCCCACCCGCCAATACAGGCCATCAAAATCACTGCTAAAACAATGAGTTTAGCAATAAACCTTATAAACAACTTCAACTTAAAACCTGCTTTGCCAAGGTTTGGATAACCCGTGTATGCGGCCCTGCGGGCCATTGCTTGCCCTCCAGCGCGACCACCGGCCAGACACCGAACACACTGTTACAACAGAAGACTTCCGTGCTGCTCAGCAGCTCGTCATGGCTGATTGTCCGCTGTACCACCGCCTCTCCCTGATCATCCAGATGATCAATCAGGAAATCCCGCATGACCCCTTGCACCCCGCATTGGTCGAGCACCGGAGTCACCCAGCGATCATTCAGGCGAATAAAGAGATTGCTCATGGTGCCTTCGACCGGGTTGCCTTCAAGATCACAGACCAGCCCCTCGGCACAGGCTGCATCCTGCCACTCACTCCGCGCCAGGACCTGCTCCAACCGATTGAGGTGTTTGATCCCCGCCAGCAATGGCTGATTGCCCAGGCGCGTCGCGCAGGAATAAAGGCGGATGCCCTGCTCGGCATGCCGGGATGGGTAAGCTGGCAGTGGTGAGGATTGCAGGATGCGCGTCAGTTGGGGCGGCTGAGGCATGGCATAACCCCGCTGAGACTCACCCCGGGTGACAATCAGCTTGATGAGGCCATCGCCGACCTGTTTTCCCAGCTGTTCGACTTCGCTGCGAATCAGCGCCTGGTCCAGGGGCAAGCGCAGAATCTGTGCACCTCTGGCCAGACGCCGAAAATGATAGTCCACCAGTGTGGGACTGCCACGCCGGACGAGAATGGTTTCAAACAGTCCATCACCATAGGCCAGGCCTCGGTCCCGCACCGAAACAAGGCTGGTCGGTACACCATTGACCAGACAATCTGTTGCGGCGGGTGCGGCCATCCCGGTGATGTCCATCAGAGACGGCGGAACACCAGGCTACCGTTGGTGCCACCGAAGCCGAACGAGTTGGAAACCACTACATCCAGCTGGCGAGCCTGGGCCTCGTGGGCCACGTAATCGAGATCGCAGCCCTCGCCCGGGTTATCCAGGTTGATGGTCGGCGGGGCCGCCTGATCGCGCAGCGCCAGAATACTGAAGATGGCTTCAACTGCGCCGGCAGCACCCAGCAGGTGACCGGTCATGGATTTGGTCGAGCTCATGGCCAGCGCATGGGCATGATCGCCAAAGACACTGGCCACCGCACGGGTTTCGGCCAGATCGCCAGCCAGGGTCGAGGTACCGTGGGCATTGATATAACCCACCTGCTCAAGCTGTACACCGGCATCACGCAGAGCGTTGTTCATGCACATGGCAGCACCGCGGCCGTCTTCCGGAGGAGCCGTCATATGGTAGCCGTCACCACTCATGCCAAAACCGATCAGCTCGGCATGGATATGCGCACCACGCGCCTTGGCATGCTCATACTCTTCGAGTACTACGGCACCGGAGCCGTCAGACAGCACAAAACCGTCACGCTCAGCATCCCAGGGACGACTGGCCTTGGTCGGCTCATCATTACGGGTCGACAGCGCCCGCGCTGCGCTGAAGCCGCCCAGGCCCAGACCGCTGGTTGCCATCTCCGAGCCACCGGCAATCATCACGTCGGCTTCGCCATAGGCGATGTTGCGTGCCGCCATGCCGATACTGTGGGTGCCTGTGGTGCAAGCGGTGGTCAACGCGTAGTTGGGACCGCGCAGGCCATACTGGATAGACAGATAGCCGGCAACCATATTGACGATCGAGCCAGGCACGAAGAATGGCGAGATACGTCGCGGGCCACTGTTCAGCAGCAATTCATGGTTGCGCTCGATATTGGTCAGACCGCCGATACCGGAGCCCATGGACACACCAATACGATCACGATTGTCATCGGTGATCTCCAGTCCTGCATCATTCAATGCCTGAATGCAGGCCGCGATGCCGTACTGGATGAACAGATCCAGCTTGCGCGCCTCCTTGGCGGACATATAGGGCTCGATATCGAAATCGCGAATCGAACCACCAAAACGGGTGCCAAACGCACTCACGTCCATATGCTCGATGGGAGCGATACCACTTCTGCCCGCCAAAGCCGCTTGCCAGCTGCTTTCAACCGTATTCCCCAGCGGGGTCAACATGCCCAGGCCGGTTACCACGACGCGTCTACGCGACAAGGGAGACTCCTTAATTCAACAATCGACAGCGGGCTATTGTCCGCATAAAGGGCCGACGCGGCAACTGAATGATGACCGCCCGCCCGACACCAGTTATTACAGAAGTATTCAGAGCCTGTTGACTCTGCAAAGCGAGCACAAACAAAAAGACCGCAGCTCTGATACCAGGACTGCGGCCTTTTTGAACTGCAAACAGACTGCGTGATTACTTCTGAGCGGAGTTCACGTAGTTGATTGCTTCCTGCACGGTGGTGATCTTCTCGGCTTCTTCATCCGGAATTTCAGTCTCGAATTCTTCTTCGAGGGCCATCACCAGCTCAACGGTGTCAAGGGAGTCAGCGCCAAGATCTTCAACAAAGGAAGCACTGTTGGTTACTTCATCTTCTTTGACGCCGAGCTGCTCGGCAACGATTTTCTTGACGCGCTCTTCGATGGTACTCATACCTTGTTCTCACTCCTGATTTTGCAGTTCCGATAAGCCGGACTGCGGGTAGTTTATAGAAAGAATTCCCGAGATTTCAAGCTGGAAATGCTTCTGTGTCAAAATGGCCTGGTCCGAACGCTCTGCGCCGGCCCAGATTTCCACCAGATAGATCCATCATCCACCCGCAGGCGGACGGTGGTTTACCCCATGAACATACCGCCATTGACCGGAATAGTTGCTCCGGTAATGTATCCAGCCGGCTCACCGGCAAGAAACGCCACCACTGCAGCAATTTCCTCGGCCTGGCCGAGACGCCCCAGTGGAATCTGCTCAAGCATGACTGAACGCTGACTGTCGTTCAGAGCACGCGTCATATCTGTATCGATGAATCCAGGCGCCACCGCATTCACGGTGATACCCCGCGAACCGACCTCACGGGCCAGTGCACGAGCAAAGCCTTCCATGCCGGCTTTGGCTGCAGCATAGTTGGATTGTCCCCCATTGCCCATACCGGCGACAACGGAACTGATGCAGATGATACGCCCCCAACGGGCTTTGGTCATGCCGCGCAACACTGCCTTGGACAAACGGTAAACCGAGCCCAGGTTAGTGCTGATCACATCATCCCACTCATCATCTTTCATCCGCATAAGCAGATTATCAGCGGTGATCCCAGCGTTATTGACCAAGATCGCCGGAGCAGAATACTCGCTGGCAATACGCTCAAGCAACTCGGAAACCGATGCCGGATCACGCACATCCAGCTTCATGCCCGCACCTTGATAACCCGCCGCGGCCAGCTTCTCGGCAATCGATTGAGCACCCGACTCACTGGTAGCGGTGCCAACGACGATGGCACCCTGGGCTGCCAGAGCATGGGCAATCGCCTGACCGATACCACGACTGGCGCCGGTAACCAGCGCCACTTTTCCTTCCAGACTCATATCAAACTCCTTCAGCAAACCGGCCAGCAGCGGCGGCAAAACCATCCACGCTATCCAGATTGTGGGTGGCGACGCCTTTGGCGCAGCGCTTGTTCAGACCCGACAACACCTTGCCAGGTCCACATTCGACCAGGTCGGTTACGCCCTGGGCAGCGATGTATTCAATACTTTCCACCCAACGTACCGGACTGTACAACTGCTCAACCAGCTGCTGGCGCAGCGCGTCGAGATCGGTCGCAGGCCGAGCTGTTACGTTCTGTACCAGAGTGATAGCCGGTTGTTGCCAATTCAACTGGGAGAAATCCTGCGCCAATTGTTCGGCTGCCGGCCTCATCAACGCGCAATGCGACGGTACGCTGACCGGCAGCGCAATCGCGCGCTTGGCCCCTGCACTCTTACAGGCGTCGATGGCGCGCTGCACGGCTGCGGCCTGACCTGCAATGACCACCTGCCCCGGCGCATTGAAGTTGACGGCGCTGACCACCTCGCCCTGAGCCGCCTCGGCGCACAGCTGGATGACCTGCTCATCGGCCAGACCGAGAATCGCCGCCATGCCGCCCTCACCTTCCGCTACCGCCTGCTGCATCAACTGACCACGACGCTCGACCAGACGCAACGCATCAGCAAAGCCAATGACACCAGCGGCTACCAATGCGGAATACTCACCCAGGCTGTGCCCGGCAACATAGGCCGGACGCACCTCAGCCTTGGCCAGCCATAGACGCCATAACGCAATGGAGGCAGCCAGAATCGCCGGCTGAGTACGATCAGTCCGATTCAGGTCGGCTTCCGGACCGTTCTGACAAAGCTGCCACAGATCGTAGCCCAGTGCGTCAGAGGCTTCGACAAAAGTGTCGCCAATCAGGCTATTCTGCTCCGCCAGACCGGCCAGCATGCCAACCGCTTGCGAGCCTTGTCCGGGAAATACGAAAGCGAGGGTTTGAGTCATGCAACCTTCCTCATTTATTTATTGATGAAAACAATTCGACTTAGGATGACCAGCCGGTCACACAGGTCACAACAAGTCACCGCGACAGCGCTCTAACCGCTCCGCAATACGCCGTGGCATGTCTGACTCGCATGCGCGCACCGCCTGCGCAATGGCCATCTCCAGCGCATACTGATCCGCATTGCCGTGACTCTTGACCACCACGCCCTGCAGACCGAGCAGAACAGCCCCATTGTAGCGGCTGGGGTCAAGACGCTCGCCCATGGGCTGCAGTGCTCGTCGCAACAACGGACCCATCAGGCGCAATATGATACTTCCCGACAATGCCTGTGCCAGCTCGGCCTGCATATAACCTGCAAGCCCTTCACTGGTCTTGAGCAATACGTTGCCCACGAACCCATCGCACACCACCACATCGGCGCGATCCTGAAACAGCTCATGACCTTCTACATGACCAACATAATTCAGTGCCCGGCTATCACGCAGCAGTTCGGAAACCTCGCGTACGCGCAACGATCCCTTGTTGATTTCGCTGCCGATATTCAGCAATCCGACCCGCGGCTGCGGAATATCGGTCAGCTCAGCCACCGCTTCCGAGCCCATCACCGCAAACTCGAACAACTGCCGCGCGGAGCAGTCCACATTCGCCCCCACATCCAGCACATGACAGGATTTTCCGGCTACCGGCAAAGCCGCCATGATCGCCGGACGCTGAATACCTTCCACCGTACCCAGCAAGGTTTTCGCCAGCACCATCAGTGCACCGGTATTGCCGGCACTCAGACAGCCGTCCGCCATGCCATCACGCACCTGTTCGATTGCCACACGCATGGACGCATCGCGCTTGTTGCGCAGCACACTGGCAGGCAGATCATTCGCGAGGATGGTTTCGGAAGTATGTACGAAGCTGACACGGTCGCCAGGCAGGCGGTGCTTCTGGGAGAGACTAGTCATGGGTTCGGGCGAACCAACCAGAACGACGTTCAACCCGGGGATTTGCTGAAGGCAACGGGCAACGGCGGGAATAATGCAACGGGGACCGAAGTCCCCGCCCATCACATCAATCGCTAAACGGACTGACGTGGACAAGACTTATTCGTCGTTGTCCTTGTTGACCACCTGACGACCACGATAGAAGCCGTCCGGGGACACGTGGTGACGAAGATGAGTCTCGCCAGTAGTTTGATCTACGGACAGAGCCGCCGTGGTCAGTGCGTCGTGCGAACGACGCATACCACGTGCGGAACGAGACTTTTTGTTCTGCTGTACAGCCATGACTTTAAGCTCCTAAGCTTCAGGTATCACGTTTCAACTTGGCCAACACACTGAAGGGGTTGGGCTTTTCAGCTTCTTCCTCAGGCTCCGCGGTTTCAGGCTGATAGCCTTGCGGGTGCTGACATGTTTCCATCGGATGCATTGGCACTACCGGCAATGCCAGCAGCAGTTCGTCTTCGATCAGCGCGTGCAGATCGAGCGCCTCGTCATCCACAATAACCGGTTCATAATGACGGGGCAGATTTTTCGCCGCCTCGTCACTCCTTACAAACCCCACATCACACTCGGTATCCAGAGCCAGTACGACCCGGTCAAGGCAACGCTGACAAATCTGCGCAACATCGACCTGGTAATGTCCGTGCATGGCACTGATCCCCTGCTCGTCCCGCACGAATGCGAGCTCCACCTGAACATCTCCGGCAGGAGCGTCAAGCAAGGCGCTGAGACGGGGCATGTTGGCGGTGGGCACCGTCCCTTTCAGGACGATTTCACGGTCAACGAGCCGACGTGGTTCTATGTGTGTGGGTATGGGGTCAGACATAAGCGCGCAATTCTAGGCACCACGGGGGCTGCTGTCAAAACTATTTGATGAAAAACAGCAACTCCGGCGCTCCCCTCGCCAATCAGACTAAAATTCACCACAACCTTCCATATAAGGACGACCAAATGCCCCGTCTGGCCCTCGCTTCCGGCTCACCCTATCGACGCATGCTGCTTGAGCGTCTCGGCATCCCCTTCGAGTACGCCGCGCCCGATGTGGACGAGACACCCGCACCCAACGAAACATCTGAACAGCTCACTCTGCGCCTGGCCCTGGACAAGGCACGTGCGCTGACACAGCGCTTTCCCGACCATCTCATCATCGGCTCGGACCAGGTCCTGCTACTGGATGGACAGGCAGTCAGCAAGCCCGGCAACCACGCAGCAGCACATGACCAGCTCAGACGTTGCAGCGGCCACACCGTCCAGTTCACCACATCACTGTGCCTGCTCAATAGCCGCACCGGGAGGCACCAGCTGACCAACGACGCCTTCAAGGTCAGCTTCCGCGAACTGGATGACGAGAGCATTGAGCGCTATCTACAGCACGAGCAACCCTATGATTGTGCCGGCAGCTTCAAGGCAGAGGGGTTAGGTATATCACTGTTCACCGCCCTGCAAGGCGACGACCCGAACAGCCTGATCGGGTTACCCCTGATCAAGCTGTGCGAGATGCTGCGCCAGGAAGGCTTGCAGCTGCCGTAGGCGTCTTTCTTACTGCAGCGCCGGCGCCGCCAACCCCAGATGGGTAGCCAGCGAATTGCCGATACTGGTGCCCAACTGGCGCGAGAAGCGCTGGAATGGCGACTCACGATGGGTAAAGTCGACCAACTCTTCAGTGCCGACAAGATCCCGAGCCACTGCCGAGGCGCTGGACAACCCGTCAATCAAGCCCAGCTCCAGAGCCTGCTCACCTGACCAGACCAGACCACTGAACAGATCCGGGTGCTCCCGCAGCCGATCACCCCGCCCCTTTCTGACCTGATCGATGAACTGCTGGTGAGTGGTTTGCAATACCGTCTGCCAGAAATCGCGCTCATCCTGGCGCTCTGGCTGGAATGGGTCGAGAAAGGCCTTGTGCTCACCGGCAGTGTAGGTGCGCCGCTCAACGCCCAGTTTGTCCAGCGTCTCGACAAACCCGAAACCAGCTGCCGTGACACCAATGGAACCGACCAGACTGGCCTTGTCAGCGTAAATCTCATCTGCGGCTGCAGCTATATAATAGGCACCCGAGGCACCAATATCAGCGATCACCGCGTAG
Source organism: Pseudomonas sp. FME51 (assembly GCF_014897305.1). Classification (NCBI taxonomy): domain Bacteria; kingdom Pseudomonadati; phylum Pseudomonadota; class Gammaproteobacteria; order Pseudomonadales; family Pseudomonadaceae; genus Pseudomonas; species Pseudomonas sp. FME51. Next base: position 95,272 of record NZ_JABUYN010000010.1, read on the forward strand.
ACCTTGATGTCCGGATGCAGTGCACGCAATCGCTGAATTTCGTCGTAGACATAACCTGACTGCACCGGACTTCCGCCCGGACTGTTGATGCGCAGCACTACGCCGCGCGTTTGCTCATCCTTGAAGGCCCGACGCAAACTGGTGACCAGATTGTCTGCACTGGCCTCCTGCTGATCGGCAATGGTCCCGCGCACTTCAATAAGCGCCGTGTGCGGCTTGCCGGTAGCTGCGCCGCTGTCGAGACCCGCAAAAGGCGAAAACATGAACAGCATGCCGAGCAGGTAAAGAAAAGTCAGGCTTTTGAAAAAGATCCCCCACCGCCGCGAACGCCGCTGCTCCTGCACCGACGCCAGCAAGGTTTTCTCCAGCAATTCCCAGGCCTTTCTGTCTTCTTTTTGCGTCTTGATCTCACTGCGCTCAACCATGGGCGCTTCAGTCCATTTATCCTGCTGCATCCATTACACTCCCGCTAATTGACTGGACCTGAACTGGGGCAAAGCCCAGCCATGGAATTCATCGAATGAATCAACACAATGTACTGGCCGACTACGCAATAGCTGCTCATGTGTCATGGCCCCGTAGGTAACGGCTACCGAACAAACCCCCGCATTGTGCCCCATGAGAATGTCAAACTCGCTGTCGCCCACCATACAGGCGTCGCTTGGCGTCACATCCAGCTCAGCCAGAATTTCCTCGATCATCCGCGGATGCGGCTTGCCGGCAGTCTCATCAGCACAGCGCGTCACATCAAAGTAGTCTTCCAGGCCATGGGTGCCGAGCATGCGATCCAGGCCGCGCCGACCTTTACCGGTCGCCACCGCCAGATTGAAACCACATCCACGCAGCGCGTCCAGCGCACTGCGCACGCCACCAAACAGCGGCGATGGGTTCTGCTCCAATGCAAGATAGTTGTCCGCATAAGCCTGAATCAGCCGCTCTGCAAGAATCGGATCGCCCAGCCCGGGATAGAGCACCGCTACCGCATCCGGGAGCGCCAGTCCGATAATGTCGCGCACTTCACGCACCGAACGCACTGGCAACTCGACATCCACCGCCGCACGCTGCATGGCAATGACGATATTGTCGATGGAGTTGGCCAAGGTGCCATCCCAGTCGAAGATCAAGGTATTCATGTCACTCCTTACTCAATTGGCGCAACGTGCGATCCCACATCTCACCCGGCTCGGCAGAGACCTGCAGCCGCCCCCCTTCAGGCAGAGAGCTATCAAGGGATATCGCATGCAAAAACAAACGTTTACCGCCTTTATCTCGAATTATTCTGGAAAACTCATCATCCCCGTACTTGGGATCACCGGCAATCGGGTGCCCTGCATGTCGGGCATGGACGCGAATCTGATGGGTCCGCCCGGTGATCGGCCGCGCCTCTACCAGCGTGGCAAAGTCACCAAAACGCTCCACCACCCGAAACTCGGTCAGCGACTCCTTGCCTTCCGGGTTGACCTCGACCATGCGTTCGCCGGATCGCAGATTGTTCTTCAATAAAGGAGCGTGCACTTTTTTTACGGTTGCCGGCCAGCGCCCACGCACCAATGCCAGGTAACACTTGGTGACACCCTTGCCCGCCCCGTCACCACGCAGCTCGGCATGCAGGTGGCGCAGCATGCTGCGCTTCTTGGCGATCATCAGACATCCGGAGGTATCTCGATCCAGCCGGTGCACCAGCTCCAGCTGCTGGGAATCAGGCCGCAACTGGCGCATCGCCTCGATGACCCCGAAATTCAGCCCGCTGCCGCCATGCACGGCCAGACCAGCCGGCTTGTTGACCACAATCAAACCCTTGTCTTCATAAAGAATGCTGTTTTCCAGCGCATTGAGAATACCCTGCCCCACCAGCGCCGGCTCATCGGGCTGCGGCAGGCGCACGGGCGGAATACGAATACTGTCGCCCGCCTGCAGCCGGTACTCCGGCTTGATGCGCCCCTTGTTCACGCGCACCTCACCTTTACGCAGAATGCGATAGATCAGCGTTCGCGGTGCACCCTTGAGCCGGGTCAGCAGATAGTTGTCGATTCGCTGACCGGCCTGGTCTTCTGTGATCAGGTCAGTCTGCACGGCAGCGGAGATAATGCTTTGTTCGATTTTCATCGGCGCATGATACATTTTTTCATGCAATTGAAGCACTTGATTAATGCTGCTATAGTCCGACGAGCTGCGCAAAAGGCAGCTGGAAGACAGAAGCAGTCGAAGCGATTGCCAGGATTCCCAGAAACACTGATGTAGAGCCTTCGCCAGGCAGGAAAAGCACCGCCGGCGGAGCTCGATAAAACACGCTGCAGGCCACAGGCCGGCAGAATATCAACCCGCTCCCCGAATACGACGAGCGGCACCGATTCAGATGGGCAAGTGATTAGGTGGAGATGCACAGCTTCAGGATGATGTGACGAGCGCTGACACTTGCAACGATGTGTGTCCCCGTCCCCAGTCCGGCTGATTCCTCCCTAAAAGTTAAGTTTCTCTGTACTCGCCATAACAGACTGAACTGCTGTTGCCCAACGGCACGGCAATTTTGAATTCTGAACAAGGGCAAGGTTGGCCCAAGCAGAAACACGCCTGACACCTAAACGGAAGAATCAGGTGCCGTACTCGTGTTCCGGAAAGCATTGGAAACACAACGGTACTTCATGAAAAGAATGCTGATCAACGCAACTCAGCCAGAAGAGTTGCGCGTTGCGCTGGTAGACGGCCAGAAGCTGTACGACCTGGATATCGAGTCCGGCGCACGCGAACAGAAGAAGTCAAATATCTATAAAGGGCGCATCACCCGCGTCGAGCCCAGCCTTGAGGCCGCTTTCGTCGACTTCGGCTCCGAGCGTCACGGCTTTTTGCCGTTGAAGGAAATCTCCCGCGAGTACTTCACCAAACAGCCCGAAGGCCGCGTCAATATCAAGGAAGTGCTCAAGGAAGGCCAGGAAGTCATCGTCCAGGTCGATAAGGAAGAGCGCGGCAACAAGGGCGCGGCACTGACCACTTTCATCAGCCTGGCTGGTCGTTACCTGGTATTGATGCCCAACAACCCCCGAGCCGGTGGCATTTCCCGTCGTATCGAAGGTGAAGAGCGCAATGAGTTGCGCGAAGCCCTCAACAGCCTCAACGTTCCCGCCGACATGGGCATGATTGTCCGGACCGCTGGTCTCGGCCGCAGCGCAGAGGAAATGCAAGGGGACCTGGATTACCTGCTGCAACTCTGGGAAGCGATCAAGACCGCGTCCAGCGAGCGCAGCGGCACCTTCCTGATCTATCAGGAAAGCAACGTCATCATCCGCGCCATCCGCGACTATCTGCGCCAGGACATCGGCGAAGTGCTGATCGACAGCGAAACCGTCAAGGAAGAAGCACTCAACTTCATCAGCCAGGTCATGCCGCAGTACGCGAGCAAGGTCAAACTCTACGAAGACAGCGTACCGCTGTTCAATCGCTTCCAGATCGAAAGCCAGATCGAGACCGCGTTCGATCGCGAAGTGAAGCTGCCCTCCGGCGGCTCCATCGTCATCGATCACACCGAAGCTCTGGTATCCATCGACATCAACTCGGCGCGCGCTACCAAAGGCGGTGATATCGAGGAAACCGCACTGCACACCAACCTGGAAGCGGCCGAAGAAATCGCCCGTCAGCTGCGTCTGCGTGATATCGGTGGCCTGATCGTCATCGATTTCATCGACATGACCCCGGCCAAGAACCAGCGCGCCGTGGAAGAACGGGTACGCGAAAGCCTCGAAGCCGACCGTGCCCGTGTACAGGTCGGGCGCATCTCCCGTTTCGGCCTGCTGGAAATGTCCCGTCAGCGTCTGCGCCCCTCCCTTGGCGAAACCAGCGGCATCGTCTGCCCACGTTGTAATGGCCGCGGCACCATTCGTGACGTTGAATCCCTGTCCCTCTCGGTGCTGCGCCTGATCGAAGAAGAAGCACTGAAGGACCGTACTGCAGAAGTACGTGCTCACGTTCCGGTTTCCATCGCCACCTTCCTGCTCAACGAGAAGCGCGACGTTCTGGCAAAAACCGAAGCCCGCACCAAAGTGCGTCTGCTGGTCCTGCCGAACGCTCACATGGACACCCCGCATTTCGAAGTCCAGCGTCTGCGTGACGATCAGGAAGCGGTACTCAACAGCGAATCCAGCTACAGCATGAGCAGTACCGAAGCTGAGCAGGAAGAGCCCGTGCAAGTCAGCCAGACCCGCGCCATTGTGCGTCAGGAAGCCGCTGTCAAAACGCCTACGCATTCGCGCCCTGCCGCTGCCTCGACCCCGGCACCCGCGCCGGTCGCTGCCGCGAACAAGGCAATTCAGGAATCCCAGCCGGGCTTGATCAAGAGCTTGATCAAATCTCTGGTCGGCATCTTTGCCAGTGACAGCCGTCAGGCCGGCGAAGCCGAACAGCCGCCCGCAGTCCAGGCCAACCGCAAACCCGCTGGCGATGACAGCCGCAGTAACGAGCGCCGCAGCAACCGGAACCGCCGGCCACGGACTGACCGCGACGGACGCAGCGATGCTCGTACCGGCGGCCGCAACACCCCACGCAATGGCGAGTCCACGGCTGAACGTAACGACAAGCCGCAACGTGCCGAACGCAAGACCAGCGAAGCGGTAGCAGCTACCGAAACGCCAGCAGCGACTGCCAGCAAACCGACGGAGGGTACCACCAGCCGTCGTCGCCGCCGCAGCCCCAGCGCCAATACTGCTGCCAGCGCCGAGAGCAACGAGCAACGCGCCACCACAACCGAGCAGGGGCACAGCCGCGAAGAGCGTCGTCCCCAACCTCAGGCCGAACGGGCTGCAGTGAAGGATGAAGAACTGCCTGTCGACCAGGCAAGCGAGCAGGTCGATAGCGAGACCACAGCTGAAGGTGATCGTCCGAAGCGCCGCTCGCGCAATAGCCAGCGTCGTCGCAACAACCGTCGCAGCCGTTCCGCTCAGGACGATAACAGCGCTGACAATGCCACCACCTCCGAGGCGTCCAGCAATGACACTGCTGCTGCCTCAACCGGCGACGAGCAGAATGTTGCTACAAATGCCGAGGTTGTCGTACCGGTTGCTGCCGCGATTGCCGTCACCGAGGCCGTTGCAGCCAGCGAAGGTCATGAGCCAGCAGAAATGATCAACGAGCCTGCTGTCGAAGCCGCTGCCCCGGCAGTTGCCGAGACACCTGTCGAGACCCCGAAAGACATCAGTCAGCCCGTTGAGGCAGGCCTGACTCAGGCAGTCTCCGACATCGAGCAGTCGATCGAACACGCCGTGGAAGCCTTCACCCAGTCCCAGCGCGATGAGGCGAGCAGTCAGGTTCAGGCCGAGCCTGAATCTGCAGCCGTCGAGCCGACGCCGGAACCGGAGCCGAAGCCGGAACCACAGGTGGTTGAACAGACAGCTGCACCTGTAGCCGTCGAACCGGAGCCAGCTGCAGTAATCGAAGCAGCAACCGAAGAGGCCACTCCGGCCCCTGAAGCGGTTGCTGTCGAGACTCCGAAAGCTGAACCAGCACCCGCTGCACCATCAACTCCGGTCGAAGCTCAGGAGCAAGAGCAGAAACAGCAGGAAGCCGCTCCGGCAGTGCAACAGGAAGCCAAGCAGCAGATTCCGGCGCTCACTGAAAGTGGTCGCGCGTTCAACGACCCACGTGAGATCCGCAAGCGTCGCCTGGAAGCCAAGCGCCTGGCCGAGCAGCAAGCTGAAGCCGACGCCAAAAGCGAAGCGCCAGCAGCCGCTGCTGAAACCAGCGCCGAGCCTGTGGCCGAAGCCCCAGCGCAGCAGCCCGCCGAGCCGGTGAGCGAAGCCATGGCCGAAGCTCAGGAAGTCATTGAGCATATCGAGGAAGCCAAACCCGATACGCCAGATGAGACTGCAGCTAACACCGCGATCCCCAGCACCGACGTAGCTGAGGTACCGGAGCATCCGGCCACCAACGCCCCGGAGCAACAGGAAGCGCCTGAGAAAGATGACAACCGCTCTGAAACACCCAAGAGCTGATTTTCATCACAGCAACAAAAAAGGGGATGCCATTGGCATCCCCTTTTTCATTCATGTCAGTTATGGCGCTTCAAGCCTGCTGATTTCAGCCAGTTTCATCCACCGCTCATCCGCCTATAAGCTGCGGCTCCATTTCGAGCTCCACACCAAACCTGGCCAGCACGTCCCGCTGAATATCACCTGCCAGCGCCATGACGTCTGCGCCCCGGGCACCACCATAATTGACCAGCACCAAAGCTTGCTGTCGATGCACCCCGACATTGCCTCGACAATACCCCTTCCACCCTGCCTGCTCTATGAGCCAGCCAGCAGCCAGCTTTACACTGCCATCAGGTTGAGGGTAATGCGGCAGGTCTGACCAGCGCCCCAGCAGCGCTGCAGCATGCTCAGCGGCCACCAGCGGATTCTTGAAAAAACTCCCAGCATTACCCAACTCTGCCGGGTCAGGCAGTTTCGAGCGGCGCACCTGGCAGACCAGTTGGCTGATTACCCGACTGTCCGGCTGCTGCAATCCCGTGTTTCTCCAAGCGGCGGCCAAGGGAGCGTAATCCAGTGTAGGTATCGGCTGTGTACTCAACCGCAGGCGCACCCGCAATATAACGAAGCGGCCCGGCTGCTGCTTGAATACACTGTCGCGATAGGCAAACCGGCAGGCCTGACGATCGAACTGCTTGATCTCTCCCGTAGTGCGGTCCAGCGCATCGAGGCTATCGAATACATCGCACAGCTCAACACCGTAAGCCCCGATATTCTGTACCGGAGCGGCGCCCAGAGTACCGGGAATCAGCGACAGGTTTTCCAGACCATGAAAGCCATGGTCCAGACTCCAGCAGACCCACTGATGCCAGTTCTCACCGGCTTCACCTTCGACAATCACGCTGCTCGAATGACGGGCAGTCACCCGTCGCCCACGACTGCGCATGCCGATTACCAGGCCCGATAGCGGGCCCGCCAGCACCATGTTGCTCCCACCACCCAACAGGGTTACAGGCCAGTCATGCTGCTTTGCAACCGCCAGCGCCTGACACAGCTGAACTTCGTTCTCTACCAGTATCAGGCGCTCGGCCTGCTCGCTGATACCAAAGGTATTGAGGGCACGCAAATCCGCTGAGGAGATAATTGCCGGCAGCATCAGTTCGCAGCCAGTAACTGGCGCACCCGCTGCAGATCCTCAACGGTATCCACGCCAGCCGGAGGCACTTCGCAGGCGTCAGCAACATGAATCCGACAGCCGAACCACAATGCACGCAGCTGCTCCAGCGATTCCGCTGTCTCCAGCGGGCTGGCCGGCCAGCGCACATAATCATGCAGAAAGCCCACTTTGTAAGCATACAGACCAATATGACGGCGAAAGGGAGTTCCCGGCGGCAGCGCCGCCGGGCGGCCATCGGCAAAATCATCGCGGCACCAGGGCATGGGCGCGCGACTGAAATACAGTGCAAAGCCTTGATGATCGGTAACCACCTTGACCGCGTTGGCATTGAACAGCGTCTCAACGTCCTCCAATGGCTCGGCCAGGGTAGCGATGCTTGCCGCCGGGAAGGCCCGCAGATTGCCCGCGACCTGGTCGATGAGCGCGGGAGGGATCAGCGGCTCATCACCCTGGACATTCACCACATGGGCATCGGCTTCCAGACCCAACTGAGTTACCACCTCCTGCAGCCGATCGGTGCCGGAGGGGTGATCGGTACGGGTCAGAACAACATCCGCCCCGAACTCGCGGCAAACCTCAACGATACGCGGATCATCCGTCGCCACCGTCACGGAAGCTGCCGAGCTCTTGCCGGCCTGCTCCCAGACATGACGGATCATCGGCTTGCCGGCGATATCCTGCAGCGGTTTTCCGGGCAGGCGGGTGGAGGCGTAACGGGCAGGTATGATGACGTGAAACATGATCAGTGATCCAGCCTCTCGTCCGCATCCAGCGCGCGCGCCTCGGTCTCCAGCATCACGGGGATACCATCACGCACCGGGTAGGCCAACCCATCGGCACGGCACCACAGTTCGGTTTTATCCTGATTCTGTACCAGCGGGCCCTTGCATAGCGGGCAAGCCAGGATATCGAGCAATTTGGGATCCATCGTCAGACTCCGGTCAGAGGGTAATATTCCGGCAGGACGGCAAATGGCTGTCCAGCCGTTCATGCAATGCCGCAACGAAGGCGGCACTCAATTGAGCATCGACACGCAGATACCACCAGTGCTCACGCGCAAAACCCATGCATTTTACCGCGTCCTTTTCGGTCATGATCAGGGGCTCGCCACGATCGAACTCGGCAAAGCTGTCCGTATTGTAGCGGGCGTGATCGGCGAAAGCGTGTAATGTCGGTATGAAGGCCAGGCTCTCCAGCGTTTTGCAGAAGCGCTGGGGATTGCCGATCCCGGCCACGGCCTGAACTCTGGGGCGAGCCTTCCACTCGGCCGGCTTGAGTCTTTGTCCGGTTTTCAGGTTAACCAGTTCCGTCGCCTGCAGCTGCATGGCAAAAGCGCCATCACCATCCGCTTCCGCGCCATTGCGCACGATCAGGTCCACCGAGTTCAGACGGGAGGCAGGCTCGCGCAGCGGTCCCTCCGGCAGGCAGCGGGCATTGCCCAACCCACGTGCGTGGTCAAGCATGACCATTTCCAGCGTGCGGCCCATGCGATAGTGCTGCAGGCCATCATCACTGATGATCACATCAACCCCGGCGTGCTCCAGCAAGTGCTGCCCTGCCCTCGCACGATCCGGGTCGATCACCACCGGCACCTGGCAGCGGCCAGCAATCAGCAGCGGCTCGTCACCAACCTGTTCCGGTCCGTCCTCAGCAGGCTGAATACGCCACGGCAGCGATGGCGGTTGCGCACCATAGCCACGGCTGATGACGCCTACTCGCAAGCCGCGGGCACTCAAGTGCTCCACCAGCCAGATCACCATGGGCGTTTTGCCTGTGCCACCGAGGGTGATATTACCCACCACGATCAGCGGCACCGGTGGTTGCCAACTGGCTTCGGGGCTGTTCAGGTAGCGCTGTCGACGACTCAGCACAACCCGCTGGTACAGCAGCGAAAGGGGTCGCAGCAGTAGCAGCCAGCCGCGCTTCCCGTACCAGGAGCGCAGCATGAAGCTTTCCAGCGAGAAACGCTTCACTGCCCCTGCGCTTCCAGCTCGTTGGTGGTCAGGCGCAGACGACTGAAGCCCTGTTGGCCGGCGGCATCCATGACCGTGATAACTGACTGGTGCGGCGTCTTGGCATCGGCGGTAATCACCACTGGCAGGCCTGTGTCGCCCCCAGACTCACGCTGGAGTGCAGTTTGCAGGGTATCGAGTCCGGGGTTGATCAGCGCCTTGCCGTTGATCATGACCTCTCCCGCAGCCGAGATAAGTACCTCGATCTGCTCCAGATTGCGATTTTCCACCGGATCACCCGAGGCGGATTCCGGCAGATCGAGTTTTAGCTGGGTTTCCCGGGTAAAGGTGGTGGAGACCATGAAGAAGATCAGTAACAGAAACACCACGTCGATCAGCGGCGTCAGGTTGACGCTGACCTCCTCCCGATGAGTACGTCGAAAGTTCATGACTCAGTTTCCTTTGGCCGTGCTGGCAGGCCGCTGGGTTGCCGCACGCACTGCAGAACCGTTGCCATTTGGCTCAGCGTCCCGATTGCCCTGAACGGCCTCTACCAGTTTGGTAGCTTCCTGCTCCATGGCGACGACCAGCTCATCAACCCGACGAACAAAGAAACGATGGAAGAACAGTGCCGGAATGGCAACGGTCAAGCCGGCAGCGGTGGTGATCAGCGCCTTGGAGATACCGCCGGCGAGAACCGCCGTGTTACCGGTACCTTGCACCATCACGGCGGTGAACACGTCGATCATGCCGATCACCGTACCCAGCAGGCCGAGCAGCGGGGTGATGGCAGCAATGGTGCCCAGAGTATTGAGATAACGCTCAAGCTCATGGATGACCTTGGTCGCGGCTTCCTGGATGCTTTCTTTCATGATCTCTCGACCATGCCGGGTATTCGACAGACCGGCAGCGAGGATCTCGCCCAGCGGTGAGTCGGCGCGCAGCGACTTAAGTCGGGTCGCATCGAGCTGTCCTTCCTTGACCCAGCGCCAAGCCTGTCCCAACAGATTGGCCGGGGCAACGCGACTGCTGCGCAGCGCCCACAGGCGTTCAAAAACGATGGCTACAGCTACAACGGATGACAATACGATCGGCAACATCAGCCAACCACCAGCACTGATCAGTTCCCACACAGGCGTTCCCTCCAAGATTTATCTACTCTAGCATCTGCCCCGATGCCTGTTCAGCGATCTGAGGGCACAGCTTGATCTTCATGCCAGAAGCGTCGTGCACGCTCTCGCCAGGACCATTCCCGGCGGATCTTCCCTGTGTCGTCCAGGACAAAGCGTATCGCTCCGGCGGTGGCAGTATAAACCGGTTCGGCCTCCAATTCGCGGTATCGTTCCACAACAAGTGGATGGGGATGCCCATACTGGCTGTGCCGTCCCGCGCTGAATACCACCCAGCGCGGGTTCACCGCACGGATGAAGGCATAGGATGACGAACTCCGACTGCCATGATGAGGCGCCAGCAATAGCTCGGCAGCCAGTGGTCTGTCGAGCATCTGATACTCGCCGCGAATACCCAGGTCGCCAGGCAGCAGCACCGCGCTGTTGCCATTAATCACCCGCAGTACGCAGGATTGTTCATTGGGCGGCGCGGGTGGTGGCGGGCTGTACAATATTTCGAAACGAACGCCGTCCCACTGCCAGTTGTCGCCGGGTATGCAGGGCTGCGCCTGCAGCACCGGATCGATATCGGCATGCTGGCCCGCAAGGGTCTGTGCCACCGGCAAACGGGCAGCCACAAAAGGTGCGCCGCCGGCGTGATCGTTATCAGCATGACTGAGCAGCAGAGTGTCCAGTTTGCGCACACCCAATGCCAGCAGTGCCGGATGCACCACCGCCTCACCCAGGTCGAAGCCACTGCTGAAACGGGCTCCGGTGTCATACAGCAGATCATGCTGATGCGTTTGCAATAGCACCGACAAACCCTGCCCCACATCCAGCACTGTGACCCAGAGCTGACCGGGTGGCGGACGTTGCTGCGGCGGCAGCAACAATGCCAGAAGACACAGGATGGCGGGCAACCAGAGGATGCGTGCTATCGGGCTCAACAGCGCGGCAATACCCACCAGGCCGAGTAGGAAGCCCAGCCAGTCGGGAGCAGCGAGCCGTTCGGGATCGCGCAATTGCGCTACCCAGCCGAGACTATCAAACAACCAGTTCAGCGCAGTCGCCGCCGCTTTCAACAACCAGGGAAAATCGAAGAGCAGTTCCAGTAGCGTCCCCAACAATGCGGCCGGAACCACCAGCAGGCTAACCCAGGGGATTGCCACCACGTTGGCCAATGGTGCTGTCAGGCTTGCGGGCATGCTCCAGAGCATCAACCAGGGCCACAGGCCGACGAACACCACCCACTGCGCCCGCCCCCATCGCCACCAGAGCGAGGTTGCCGCCAGCCGGGCGCCCATGCCATACAGCAACCAGCCGACTGCGACAAAGGACAACCAGAACCCGGCCCGCAAGGGCGCAGCAGGGTTGAGCGCCACCACGACAGAAAAGGCCACCAGCCAGAAGGTCCACAACCGGGGCTGGCGGTACAGCAGACGGATCAACAACGCCAACACTATCATCAACAACGCGCGCTGCACCGGCACACCGAACCCCGCCAGCACGGCATACAATGCAGCGATCGGAATCACCAGCAGCACCACCAGCCATAATCGTGGCCACGGCCAGACCAACAACCCGAATCGGCCCAGCAGCGTCACCAGTCCAAATACCGCCGCCGCCAGCATGCCGACATGCAGGCCGGAGATGACCATCAGATGGCTGGTACCCGTGGCCTGCAATACAAGCCAGTCTTCCCGAGCGAGCACACTCTTGTCACCCACCACCAGCGCAATCAACCTAGCGCCGCCCGGCTGCTCTTCCAGTACGGCGGAAAGTCGCGTTCGAATCTCGCTGCGCAGCGCCGCAAAACCGGAATAACGCGGCGCCTCGCTGATCCGTTCGCCGCTGCGAACACTACCCAAAGCACCGATACCCTGGGCATATAGCCAAGCCTCATAATCAAAACCGCCAGGGTTGGCCATACCGGCTGGGCGACGCATGGTGATCTCGAATCGCCAGAGCTCACCTGGACTGACCGGCAAGCCATCAAACCAATGCACTCGAATCGGCGGCAAGGATTCATCATTTTCAATCAGACGCACATTATCCAGGGCAAACCGCCAACCGGTTTCAGTCGCCTCCGGCAAGCCGTCGATCTGTGCCACTACGGTTACTCGGACGCCATCCAGTGCCGGCGGCAGGCGCTGTGCCAGCAGGTGATGATGGAACAGGCAGGACCAGAAAAGACCAGCACACAAGACGACCAACCAACGCAAGCGGGGGCCGCGACACAGCAGCAGTGCCAGGCACAAGAAAAGCGCAGGCAGCCAGAGCGGCGGCAAGGCAGTGAGCCCCAGAGGCAACAGCATGCCAGCTATCAGTGCTGTCAGCAGCAGCGGCACATCCATGCGCAGAAATATCCTGTCGTTGTGATTTGCGACGACGGTGGTGGTCGGCCACCTGTATTAGGGGCATAATTACCGCTTATCCTTCCCGCGATCAGTCTGTAATGCCGCGCCAGCTACTCAAACGCTACATGCCCAGCCCGGAACGGATCAAACGCAGTAAATCACTGCGCTTCATGGGGACTATTCTTCATGATCCGAATCTCTGGCACATTACCCGCCACAGCGTTGCGCGGGCGATGGCCATCGGCTTGTTTGTTGCCATGCTACCGATCCCCATGCAGATGCTGGTATCCGCATTTATCGCCGTGATCACCCGTGCGAACCTGCCGATATCGGTCGGCCTGGTCTGGCTGACCAACCCGATCACCATGCCGCCCGTATTCTTCATGCAGTACAAGATCGGCACCTTGCTGCTGGGTACCTCTGAGCGCAGCATGCCCGTTGAGTTGTCACTCACCTGGCTGACATCGGAATTGCAGCACATATGGCAGCCCCTGTTACTGGGCTCACTGCTATCCGGTATCGTACTGGCCGGCATCGGCTATGCCGGTACTCTGTTGTATTGGCGTTTCTGGGTTGCACGCAACTGGCAACGTCGCAAAATGCGACGCCGTCGTCAGTCTTAGGGTCTGGCGCTGCCTGTCAGGCTGGCTGCTGCACCAGACATCCTTCATTGAGCGTCAACACCCGGTCCATCTGCCCCGCCAGAGCCAGATCATGGGTCACTACCAGAAATGCCGTGTTCAACCGCTGACTGAGCTCCAGCATCAGCTGTTGTACGCTGCGCGCCGTATGTTGATCCAGGTTCCCGGTAGGCTCGTCGAGCAGGACGCAGGCAGGCTCGTTGATCAACGCCCGGGCAATGGCCACCCGCTGACGTTCACCGCCGGACAGCTCTGCCGGCTTATGCCCGGCTCGGGGTGACAAGCCGACCCGCTCGAGCATGGCCAGACCCCGCTCACGCGCCTCACTTATCGGCGTGGAGCCGATAAGTAATGGCATACAGACATTTTCCAGCGCGGTGAATTCGGCCAATAGGTGATGAAACTGATAGACGAACCCCAAACCGGTATTACGCAATTGACCGCGATCCGCCTCACTGAGTGCTGACATCTGCTGCCCTGCCAACCACACTTCGCCGGTACTCGGCGTATCCAACCCCCCCAGCATGTTAAGCAGCGTGGTCTTGCCTGACCCAGAGCTGCCGACAATGGCAATGCGCTCACCGGCATGCAGAACAAGATCAATCTCATCCAACACCTGCAGCTGTTGTGGGCCCACCGCGTAATGTTTGCTCAGCTTCCGGCATTCCAGGACTACTTCAGTCATAACGCAAGGCCTCCGCCGGTTCGGTACGGGATGCACGCCATGCCGGATACAGGGTGGCCAGAAAGCTCATGCCCAGCGCCGCAGTGCAAATGGTCACAACATCCGTCCAGATCAACTGGGACGGCAGATAACTGATGAAATACACATCAGAGCTGAGGAACTGGGTACCCAGCAGGCGCTCCATGCCAGCGACCAGCGCCGACACATTGAGCGCCGCAAGCACACCCAGGATGCCACCGGTCAGTGTGCCGACCACGCCGATGACCGATCCCTGGACCATGAAGATACCCATGATGGTTCCGGGCGACGCCCCCAGGGTGCGCAGAATGGCGATATCGGCTTTCTTGTCAGTCACCACCATGACCAGCGTGGAAATGATATTGAAGGCCGCCACCGCCACGATCAGCAGCAGCAACAAGCCGATCATGGTCTTTTCCATGCGAATGGCGGCAAACAGGTTGCCATGACTGCGCGTCCAGTCCTGGGCGTAATAAGCCCCTGGCAGTTGGGCCACCAGATCCCAGGCTACCTGCGGTGCACGGAAAAGATCGTCCAGGCGCAAGCGTACGCCCTGCATCTGACCCGGCTCCCAGCGGCTCAATCGCGCCGCGTCACCCGCATGGATCATGGCCATAGAGCCGTCCAGCTCAGCGCCGACCTTGAATACCCCCGTGACATGAAAACGTTTCAAACGAGGGAAGACGCCTGCCGGCGTAACCGAGGCTTCCGGCATAACGAAGGTCAGCTTGTCACCCACACCCACATTGAAGCGTTTGGCAATCAGCTCACCAATGATGATGCCGAACTCGCCATCCGCCAGATCACTCAGCGCGCCGGCCTGCATGTGCTGATCAATGATGGACACTTCAGCTTCCGCCTCGGGAATTACCCCACTGACCAATACCGGCGCAACGCTGCCGTTGTGTGTCAGCATTCCCTGCAGCTGGATGAAGGGTGCCGCTGCAGCCACCTCCGGGTGAGTTTCCAGTTCGGTCACCAATGAACGCCAATCGTCGATCGGCTGATAGCCATTGATGCTGGCATGCGGCACCATGCCGAGGATGCGGGTGCGCAGCTCTCGGTCGAAACCGTTCATCACCGACAGCACCAAAATCATCACCAATACACCGAGCGTCAGGCCCAGCATGGAGATCAGAGAAATAAAGGATATAAAGTGGTTACGACGTTTGGCGCGCGTGTAGCGCAACCCGATAAAAAACGGCAAGGGTCTGAACATGGAATACCAATTATTACCTAGTGGGAAAAGCCCTGGTGAATGGCAGTTCGGGCTGCCATGTTACACTGAATCCCGTTTTGGTAAACGGGGCTGATCATGCAAGACGACACTCTCTCCGATGTGCATGCAGGTTACTTCCAGATTCATGATTACCTGGCTCTGGATTATCGATCGACCGATGTGCCGGCCGATGGCCAGACATCTCAGCCCGAACAGTCGCCCCTATTCGGGCTGCTCGGCGAATTGCATCTGTTGGACCACGAATCCCAGCACCTGTTGCGTCAGGTCGGCGAACGCGACCGCAATCTTGCCGCCTACCTGAAGATCCTCGGCAAACGGGTCGATCTGATCGGCCGTGCATTGGCGCTGCAGATGACCGAAGACATGGGCGCACCAGTGGCTGTTACGCTGAGCGAAGCCGGCTTGAGTTTTTCGACCGATGAGGCAATGGACGTGGGCAGCTGGATCAATCTGCGTCTGCTGCTACCGACACCGATTGGTCTGAGCGCACCTGTCAAAGTGGTCAACTGCGCACGTGACAGCTCTTCCGGCTGGTATTTGATACAGGTAAGCTTCGAACAGTTCAATGATGCCCAGCGCCAACTGCTGTCCCGGCACATTGTGCAGAAACAGGCACAGGAAATCCGTGCCGCGAAAAATAACGAAAGGACCTCGACATGAATTATCTTCTGCCCCTGGCATTCGCTTCCATTTTGCTCGCAGCGGCGTCCGTACAAGCCGGCACCCTGACCATCCCGGTAGGCCAGCAGGCTTCCAGCCAGCAGATCAGTTTGCCGCAGCGCGGCGCCAGTATCAGCGCAGTCAACCAGCAACATGGCGAACCGGTTACCCGTCACGCCGCCATTGGCGAGCCGCCGATCAGCCGCTGGGATTACGCCGAATTCAGTGTGTATTTCGAGCACGACAAGGTCGTGCATAGCGTGCGCCAGCACCGGACGCCAACAGGTAACTGAAGGTCAACATGCTCATATACGGTCATCGAGGCGCCCGCGGTGAAGCCCCGGAAAACACCCTGCCCAGCTTTCGCAAGGCACTGGATGCCGGGGTCAATCGGGTAGAACTGGATCTGCACCTGTCATCCGATCATCAGCTGATGGTCATCCATGACCCCACGCTCAAGCGCACCACCGGCATTAAAGGCAAGGTCGCTGCCCATACCGCTGCCGAACTCATGCGTCTCGATGCCCGTCACGGTCTTGCCGGCTGGCAAACGCCCTGCCCCATTCCCACCTTGGAGCAGCTGTTTCGCAGCTGTCCCGAGTTCGAACACTACCAACTCGAAGTCAAAAGCGGGTCGACCGGGCAATCGCGCCGGGTCATCGAGGCGCTCACTACGCTGGTCAATGATTACGGCCTGCAGGACAAGGTGGTGATCACCTCATCCAGCCGTACCCTGCTCCGCTATGCACAGCAAAGCGGTTGCACACTGCCCACTGGGCTGGTCGAGGAATACGGCTTTCTGGATCCGGTTAAAAGTGCCCTGAGATATGGCTGCCACTTTCTGGTGTTGAACTGGAAACTGTGCAATCCGGCCAGAATTGCCCACGCGCAACGCCATGGTCTGCATGTCTCGGTGTGGACAGTGAATGATCCGCAGATGATGTTGAAGCTCAAGGAGATGGGTGTGGACAGTCTGATCACTGATGTGCCGCAGTTGGCAACAAGGGTACTGACAGAAATGCCCGGCGCGATCAGCCGACCATAGGCTAGCCGCTTCAGGCTTTCCAGCTGCAGGCTCTGTAGAGTCGGAGCGACCCCGGTCCTGCGGTTTCGGCCAGCACGCTGTGCCGAGGTGGAATCGACACAGCGTTGCGCGCCTGAGCGTCAGAACAGGCGGCCGAGTCCGTCCAGTGCCGCTACCCGATAGGCTTCAGCCATGGTCGGATAGTTGAAGGTAGTGTTGACGAAATACTTGATGGTATTGGCCTCCCCTTCCTGGCTCATGATCGCCTGACCAATATGCACGATCTCGGATGCCTGGTCACCAAAGCAGTGAATACCCAACACCTGCAGTGTTTCACGATGAAACAGAACCTTCAGCATGCCTACCGGCTCGCTGCTGATCTGCGCTCGAGCCATGCTCTTGAAAAACGCCTGACCGACTTCGTAGGGCACCTTCTCACTGGTCAACTCACTTTCAGTTTTACCCAATGAGCTGATTTCCGGGATGGTGTAGATACCGGTTGGCACATCATTGACGAAACGCCAGCTGTCATTCTCGACGATATTACCGGCAGCCGAGCGCCCCTGGTCGAAGGCCGCACTGGCCAGACTCGGCCAGCCGATGACATCCCCGGCCGCGTAGATATTAGGCACGCTGGTGCGGTAATTTTCATCCACCAATACCTGACCGCGGCTGTTAACCTGCAGTCCAACGTTTTCCAGACCCAAGCCGGCAGTGTTGCCAGAGCGACCATTACACCAGAGCAGCGCATCAGCCTTGATCTTCTTGCCTGACTTCAGGTGCAGCACAACCCCACTGCCATCCAGACCTTCGATTTTCTCGTATTCTTCATTGTGGCGAATAAGCACGGTGTTATTGCGCAGGTGATAACTCAGTGCGTCCGAGATCTCGTCATCCAAAAAGCTCAGCAGGCGGTCGCGGTTATTGATCAGATCCACCTTCACGCCGAGCCCACAGAAGATCGACGCATATTCGCAGCCAATCACGCCCGCCCCGTAAATGATCAGGTTACGCGGGGTGTGATTGAGCTTGAGAATGGTATCGCTGTCATAGATACGCGGATGGTTGAAGTTGATATCCGCCGGGCGATAAGGGCTGGAGCCGGTCGCTATGATGACTTCCTGCGCTATCAGGCGATCAACCGCACCCTCTGAGTTAACCAGTTCAATGGTGTGCTCGTCGGAAAAGCTGCCCTTGCCGAAGAACAGATCAATACGATTGCGAGCGTAGTAACTGTTACGCGACGTGACCTGCCGGGTGATGACCTTCTCGGCACTCTTGAGGACGTCAGGAAAAGAGAACGCCCGCGGCTCACCAATCACGCGGAACATCGGATTGGTGTTGAAATGAATGATCTGCTTGACCGAATAGCGTAATGCCTTGGAAGGGATAGTTCCCAAATGGGTACAGTTACCCCCTACCATCTTGCGCTCTTCGACTACCGCCACCCGACGTCCGTGTTTGGCCGCATTGACCGCAGCCCCTTCGCCTGCTGGGCCGGAACCCAGCACCACCACATCATAGTTATAAACAGCCATTCAATTTCGGTCCTGTAACAATACTGAATATGTCTCGCCACGCCTCACTTACGTTCTGATTTGCTCTGTGTTGCGTCGTAAGCGAGTGCCGCTGCGCCAGTCGAACCGGTGTCCTGCCGAGAGTCATCGCATTTTTTGGGGTTACCGCCACAGATGCCGCAGCTACTGTCCACCCCAGCCGCACCGATCCCACCGCAGGAACCCGCGATCGGCGGGCGTCCCATCATGACACCAACAGCCATACCGGCGACGCATAACAGCATCACCGCAAAAGCCAGTACCCAAACCATGATTTACTCCTTGCTCTGTTGCAGAGCGATGAACTGGGGCGTACTTCTGGAAACGAAGCCATCCCCTTTACGAATAACGAACAACGCCGGAAGCTCGTGTCTGACAGCATACTCCCACCCGACCTCCGATCCCATGACCAGCAGGACCGTGGACAAGCCATCCGCCCAGGCAGCAGAGGGATGCAGAACCGTCACCGCCGCCAGGTCATGCATCACCGGCTTACCGTTGATCGGGTCGAAGGTGTGCGAGTAACGACGACCTTCGTGTTCGAAATAATTCCGATAGTCACCGGAAGTGGATACCCCGAAGCCACGTAGTGGCAATATCACCTGAGCCACCCGGCTGTCGTCGCGTGGCTCTTCCACGGCGATACGCCAAGGCCTGCCACCCGGTTTACTGCCATCGGCCTTCAGCTCGCCGGTAATCTCCACCATATAATCTTTGATACCCATGTCCGCCAGGTGTTCCACCACCTGATCGATCATGTAGCCAGCGGCAATACCGCTGATATCAAGCTGCAACGCAGTGTCCTTGCACAGCTGCCCGTCGCGGATGTGCAGATGCTCATGACCAGTGCGCGCCACGGCCTCGGCCAACTGCTGATCATCCGGTACGTATTGGGCATCACCGCCATGGAACCCCCATAGCTGCAGCAAAGGAGCGAGCGTCAGATCGAAACTCCCTCCGCTCTGCTGATGCAGCCTCTCAGCCAAGACCACAATATCCAGTATCATCTGGGGCATGACCTGGCAGGTGCCGGCAGGTGCTGCGTTGAAACGGGACAGCTCGGAGGTCGGTCGCCAGGTGGACGCGAGGCTTTCGAATTCCTCAAGCAGCGCATCGACCGAGGCCATGACCTCAGCCGGTTCAGGGCTACGATCCGAGCCAACCCATTTTATCGAATAGCTGCTGCCCATGGTTGAGCCGTATATTTCGGAAACCGACTCGGCAGAATTGAAACAGCCCGTCAGGGCCGCTGCCAAAGCAGCAACACCGACGGGCCGGACTACGCGACGCCACATGCTAGCCGCCAAAATCATCAAGCAGGATATTCTCGGGTTCAACCCCCATATCCTCAAGCAGCTGGATCACCGACGCGTTCATCATCGGCGGCCCGCACATATAGAACTCGCAATCCTCTGGTGCTGGATGGTCCTTGAGATAGTTCTCGAACAGCACGTTGTGGATAAAGCCGGTAGGTCCGGTCCAGTTGTCTTCCGGCAGCGCGTCAGACAATGCCAGGTGCCACTCGAAGTTGTCATGCTCTTCGGCCAGCTTGTCGTATTCCTCGACGTAGAAAGCCTCGCGCACCGAGCGTGCGCCATACCAGAACGATATCTTGCGCTTGGTCTTGATGCGCAGTAGCTGATCCATGATGTGCGAACGCATTGGCGCCATACCGGCCCCGCCGCCGACGAACACCATTTCCGCATCGGTATCCTTGGCAAAGAAGTCACCAAAGGGTCCGTACACCGTGATCTTGTCACCCGGTTTCAGATTGAACACATAGGATGACATTTGCCCCGGCGGAACATCATCCCGACCAGGCGGCGGCGTGGCCACACGAATGTTGAATTTGACGATACCGCGCTCTTCCGGGTAATTGGCCATGGAATAGGCCCGAATAACCGTCTCATCAACCTTGGACACGTAACGCCAAACATCGAACTTGTCCCAATCACTCTGGAATTCCGGCTGAATATCGAAATCCTTGTAATTGACCGTATGCGGCGGACACTCGAGCTGCACATAGCCGCCAGCGCGAAAGTTGACGTTCTCACCTTCGGGCAGACGCAGGGTCAGCTCCTTGATGAAAGTCGCGACGTTGGGATTGGACTCAACTTCGCACTCCCACTTCTTGACCCCGAAAATCTCTTCCGGAATCTCGATCTTCATATCCTGCTTGACCGGAGTCTGGCAGGACAGGCGCCAGCCTTCCTTGGCCTCACGCCGAGTGAAGTGCGACTCTTCGGTCGGCAACATTTCGCCGCCACCCGTTTCCACCACGCACTTGCACTGGGCACAGGTACCACCGCCGCCACAGGCCGATGACAGGAAGATGCCATTGGACGCCAGGGTCCCCAGCAACTTGTCACCCGCCGGCACCGTGATGGTGCGCTCGCCGTTGATCTCGATGCTCACATCGCCGCTGCTCACCAGCTTGGAACGGGCGATGAGAATCACTACCACCAGCGCCAGCACGATGGCCGTGAACATGCCAATGGCGAGAAAAATTTCATAGTTCATCTGCTCACTCCATTCTTACAGCTGTACGCCAGAGAAAGACATGAAGCCCAGCGACATCAGTCCAATTGTAATGAAGGTGATGCCCAGGCCCTGCAGTCCTTCGGGAACATCGCTGTACTTGAGCTTCTCGCGGATGGCCGCCAACAGTGCAATCGCCAGAGCCCAGGACGTGCCGGAAGCGAAGCCATAAACCACACTCTCGGACAGGTTGTAGTCCCGCTCCACCATGAACAAGGTGCCGCCCATGATGGCGCAGTTCACCGTGATCAGTGGCAGAAACACGCCCAGCGCGTTGTAGAGTGCGGGTACGAACTTGTCCAGCAGCATCTCGAGAATCTGCACGATAGCCGCGATCACACCGATGTAACTCAGCAGACCGAGGAAGCTGAGGTCCACGTCAGGCAGACCGGCCCAGGCCAGCGCCCCATCCTTGAGCAGATAGGTATAAATCAGGTTGTTGGCCGGCACGGTGATGGCCTGCACCACGATGACCGCAATGCCCAGACCGATAGCCGTCTCTACCTTCTTGGAAATGGCAATGAAGGTACACATGCCGAGAAAGAACGCCAGCGCCATGTTCTCCACGAACACGGCTTTGACGAACAGGCTGATGTAATGCTCCATTAGTATGCCTCCTGCTTGGAAACCTGCGGGGCTATACGGAAGTCAGGTGCTTCCACCTGCTCCTTCTTCCATACCCGTAGAGCCCAGATGAACAGACCAATCAGGAAGAACGCAGACGGTGGTAGCAGCAGCAGACCATTAGGCATATACCAACCGCCATCATTGACCACTGGAATGATGGTGTAACCCATCAGTTTGCCGGCACCGAACAGCTCGCGCACGATACCCAGGCCGATCAGCATGATGCTGTAACCCAGACCGTTGCCGATACCGTCGAAGAACGACAGCACCGGTGGGTTCTGCATGGCGAAGGCTTCTGCACGCCCCATCACGATACAGTTGGTGATAATCAGACCCACGAATACCGACAGCTGTTTGGACAGCGAATAGGCGTAGGCCTTGAGTACCTGATCAACCAGAATCACCAGCGAGGCAATGATGACCATCTGCACGATCATGCGGATCGAGTTGGGGATCTGGCTACGGATCATCGAGATGAACAGGTTGGAGAACCCGGTCACCAGCGTCAGGGCGATACTCATCACCAGCGCGGTATTCAGGTTCGAGGTGACCGCAAGGGCCGAGCAGATCCCGAGGATCTGCAGGCCAATGGGGTTGTTATTGAAAATCGGGTCCAGCAGGACCTGTTTGATTGTCGGCTTTGACATGATCAAGCCTCCCCTGAGCGCAGGTTATCAATAAAGGAACCGAAGCCATTCTCGCCCAGCCAGTACTGCAACAGGTTGTTGACCCCGTTGGCTGTCAGCGTTGCCCCGGCCAGACCGTCAATCTGATGATCGGCATTCGGATTGGCAGAGTCGACACTGCCTTTGATTACGCGAATGGCCAGCTGACCTTCGTCATTGAAAACTTCCTTGCCAGGCCACAATCCACGCCAGTTGGGGTTATCCACTTCCCCTCCCAGGCCGGGAGTCTCGGCATGCTGGTAAAAGCCGAAACCCTGAACCGTGTTCAGGTCACCCTGCAAGGCCATGAAGCCGTGCAGCGTTGACCACAAACCATAGCCGCGAACGGGCAGAATCAGGGTTTCCATCTGCTGTTCATCGTTTTCAACCATATACACTACGCTGTAGTTTTCACGCCGATTGATCGAGGCAACATCTTCAGCGCCGGACAGATTCTCCGACAGTGCCGGGTCCTTTGCAGCCGCCAGTGGATCAAAGGTCTGTGCATCGAACTCATCGCTGAACTTTCCGGTTTCCAGATCAACCAGACGAGCAACAATGCGCTCATTGAACAGGGTCTTGACTTCGGATCCGCTCATGGAAGCATTTCCGAGACCAGCAATAGCCAGGATATTGCGCTGTTTGTCCAGCAAGCTGTTCTCGATCTGAATCGGCCGCAGCGCGACTGCCGCGCCAGCCACAAATACGGAACAGACCAGACACACCAGCAGGGCTACCACCAGCGTACGGGCAGTGGATTCTCTTTGACTAGACATTGCGCGCCAGCCTCCGCTTGATATTGGCTTGAACGATGAAATGATCGATCAGCGGTGCACACAGGTTGGCGAACAGGATCGCCAGCATCATGCCTTCCGGGAAGGCCGGGTTGACCACGCGGATCAGGACTACCATGACGCCGATCAGCGCACCGAAAATCCACTTGCCGAGATTGGTCATCGAGGCGGACACCGGGTCGGTCGCCATGAAGATCATGCCGAAGGCAAAACCACCGGTGACCATGTGCCAATACCAGGGCATGGAGAACATCGGGTTGGTATCCGAGCCTAGGGCGTTGAACAGCATGCTCAGCGCGATCATGCCGATCATCACCCCGGCGACAATGCGCCAGGAAGCGATCTTGGTCATCAGCAATACCGCACCACCAATGAAGATCGCCAGGGTACTGGTTTCACCAATGGAGCCGTGCATGGTGCCGATGAAGGCGTCCATCCAGCTCAAACCACCACTGATCAGCGCATCAACACCGCCGGCACTAACCATGCTCAGCGCAGTAGCGCCAGCGAAGCCATCAACCGCGGTCCAGACCGCATCACCCGAAAGCTGCGCCGGATAGGCAAAGAACAGGAAGGCGCGACCGGTCAGTGCCGGGTTGAGGAAGTTCTTCCCGGTACCACCGAAAATCTCCTTGCCGATGACCACACCGAAGCTGATGCCCAGGGCGACCTGCCACAGCGGAATACTCGGCGGCACGATCAGCGCGAAGAGCACCGAGGTAACGAAGAAACCTTCGTTTACTTCATGCTTGCGGATGGAAGCGAACAATACTTCCCAGAAACCGCCGACGATGAAGGTCACCGCGTAGATAGGCACGAACCAGGTGGCACCGTGGACTATATTGTCCCATATGCTGCCCGGGTCAAACCCGGCGAACATGGCGATCACGCCAATACGCCAGTTGTCCTGATCCGCCAGCAATTCAGGATTGACCGCAAAAATGTTGTTGGCCTGGAAGCCGACGTTCCACATACCGAAGAACATGGCTGGAAAAGTACACAACCAGACAGTGATCATCATGCGCTTGAGGTCGATGCCGTCACGCACGTGAGCAGTGGTTCTGGTTACGCTTGAGGGCTTGTACAGAAAAGTATCGGCTGCTTCGTAAAGCGCATACCACTTTTCGTGCTTACCGCCCTTTTCAAAATGATGCTCGATCTTGTCAAGAAAACTGCGCAGTCCCATTGATCAACCCTCCTTCTCAATGCGCGTGAGATTGTCACGCAGGATCGGGCCATATTCGTACTT
Source organism: Pseudomonas sp. FME51 (assembly GCF_014897305.1). Taxonomy (NCBI): domain Bacteria; kingdom Pseudomonadati; phylum Pseudomonadota; class Gammaproteobacteria; order Pseudomonadales; family Pseudomonadaceae; genus Pseudomonas; species Pseudomonas sp. FME51. The sequence goes on from NZ_JABUYN010000010.1 coordinate 119,518, forward strand.
GCCGGCACAGACATAGCTGCACAGGGCCAGATCCTCTTCATCCAGCTCCAGACAGCCGAGCTTCTGGGCCACCTCGGTATCACCAACGATCAGCGACCGCAGTAATTGCGTGGGCAGAATGTCCAGCGGCATGACTTCTTCATAATTGCCGACCGGGATCATAGCCCGCGGACTGCCGTTGGTGCTGGTGGTGAAGTTGAACAATTTGGAGGGGGACAGCTTCGAGATGAAGATATTCAGGATCGAATGTTTCTCAGTGCCGGCGCGCAGGTAATGCAGCATTTCACGGTAATTGCCTTCCAGCAACACCGAGACCTGCAGATGGTAGCGCCCCAGATACATTGCCGCACCGCGGGCCACCCGGCCACCCAGCACGGAACCGGAAATGACGCGGTTGTTGCCTGGCTTCATTTCACCGGCGACCAGCTCTTCCAGACTGGCGCCGAGGACAGTGCGTAGCAGACGTGGACGCTCCACCTGCGGACCGCCGAGCGCGACGACGCGTTCCACCGACAGTTTACCGGTGGTGAACAACCGGCCGATGGCAACCACGTCCTGATAGTTTATATGCCAGGCCTGACGGCTCTCACTGACCGGGGCCAGCATGTGGATGTGGGTACCCGGCAGACCAGCCGGATGCGGACCGGCAAAACTTTCAGTACGCACACCGGCAACATTCTCGCCGGGAATCGCCGCACCCTCAGCCTTGCACAGCCAGACACCAGACAATCGCGCCAGCACTCTCAGGCCATTCTCGAAATCCGCAGCACACGATTGCAGCACGACAGCCGGGTCGGCAGCGAGCGGATGGGTGTCGATAGCGGTGACGAAAATAGAGATGGGCGTAGCGTCTACCGCCGGCACCTTGCTGTATGGGCGGGTACGCAGAGCAGTCCAGAGACCTGAGCGTATGAGCTTCTCGCGCACGGATTGCGGGTCAATCCCTTCCAGACTGTCGGCAGCATGGCTGCCGAAGTCAATGGCGTCATCGCCTTCGACATCGATCACGACGGACTGCAGCACCCGCTTTTCACCGCGATTGACCGCGCTGACCACCCCGCTGACAGGCGCCGTGTAGAGCACGCCAGGTGTTTTCTTGTCACTGAACAGGATCTGTCCTGCTTGCACCCGATCGCCGGCCTGCACTTCCATCGTAGGTTTCATACCGTGGTAATCGAAACCTATGACTGCAACGCTTCTAACTGGACGGGCGTCCTCAATACGTTGCTCGGGTGAGCCGGTGATTGGCAAATCCAAGCCCCGTTTGATATTTATCATACGAATAGCCTAATCACATAGGGAGTTGTTAAGGGTAATGGCTGACGCTTGGAGCGCCCAATCGGCCCCGCTGAACCTGACAGGAGGAGAATCAACAACGCGACCACGACCCCGACCAAAAAATCCCGTTAAGTATAAAGAGCATGGCGAGTCAAAGCTACTCGCCACGGGGTTTTTTCAGGGTTTCATGAGACATGGTGTCGCAGGCCGAGCGTTCCACTTGATCCAGGTCAAGAAGCCAGCGCGAGCAACTCCGGCGGCATCAAAATCGGCCCATAAAAAATGGCCAGCGTCAAGCCTTTCGTGCAAATCACGCGGGGCTTGAAATCATATACGGGGCAATAGGTTAGCTCTGCTTCGTGCCGCTTGCAGGGGATGCGGCGTTGTGGGCTGGGAGCCACATAAGAGCCTTGGGAAAGCAAGCCGGGGCGCACTGTAGCGGCGAAGTTTTGCAAAGCACAGGCAGACGCGCAGCCATCATAGCTCACACCTTCACGCCACTGAATTAGCCGAGTTGCTCGATCAGTTCGGTCGCCTTTTCCCAAGTGTTCCCTATCCTGACAAACACCCTAATCGGGATTGCCTTCTTGATGGGGTCTGTAAGATTGGATGCATGAATTTCCACATGCAACGCCCCTATACAGCCATCCCTATCAAGTGGTGAAATAATCTCGAATTCAAACGATTCGGGCTCTGCACGGTGCCGCCATTGTTCGCAGGTGAGCTCAGTCCCAGGCCTTGGGTGTGCCGGACGTGACCCCGTTTTCCAATAGAAGGCATCGGGTTCGCGGGGAGTAGGAAACGCGGGGGGATTGATAAGAGGCGTTAGGGGGCGCACCATTGAGGACAGCCTCGCTGCTTGCTCCATTGCTCCCATCAAACCACTGACACTAGTTCTCTTCCAATGGCCAGTTGGTGCAGACGGCGGACGTGGCAGTGCAATGCGAGGGCTGCCTATTTCAATTTCTCCACTTAGATTTCCGTCGCCATCAAGACTCTCCGACACATCGTCTTCTTGAGGCAGCTTCAGCAATAAGCCACCACCACGAAGATAAAATACCACCCTCACTCCTTCAGCAGGGCGTGAACCTTCGTTGAGCAAATCCACTTCGATTCTTGGCAGTTCTTGAGCATTGTGGAGTTGGTGATGCAATTCGCGGAAACATGTCTCACAGCGCGACAGCCAATCTGGATATTGCTCATTCTGGTAGAGAGCTATTTCGTCATCGGACGCGGGGACGAACTCTTCCCGTCCATAAAGTGTATAAAGTCCGCTTAGTCCGAGTCCTGGACGGTGCTCTGCTTTTTCTCGTGAGCCGAAATCAGTTGCCGCTGGAAATCGTTCCTTAAACGTCGCCATCAATGATTGTATTTGTTCTTCCGTCAAAGGCTGGAAGCGCTCCGCACCGAACTCCCATGGTTCCTCATGTGGCCGGATAACGCACATCGGCTCAGCACTTTTCAAGCGTTTGACTTCCCCCTCCAGCGCTCGTAGGCGCTTTTGATCCTCGTCACCCTCCGCAGGAAGCAGCCAATCTGACGGCACCCGATAAAACGGAACGCTTGCACGACGCGCACTCATCAATGGCCCATTGTCATTCGATAAAAGGGCAACCTGCCGCCCTTCTTGAGCATTTAGAAACGCTGAAACGATGCCCACGATGGAATCATCAGCCTGGGTGTAATCTAAGTCGTCTTGAAGAGAGGGATCTGGCCTGAGCTCGGGCACAGCAACTAAGGTTACTGTCGGCCGCTCCCCCTCGCCTGAAAGTTCAACGTCAGGTGAGTCAATGAGTCGGCCAATTAGGCTATTGGCGGTTCGCGCGCGTTTAGCCAAACGGCCCTGTCCTCCTTTTTGCCTATCAATTTCCCTTATTACGGGTGCAACAAGCACGACGACAATGGCATCCCATTCTGGAAATGCCGTACTCCAAGGTAACTCGTGAAGGTGCCTGCATTGCATGAACACATTAGTGTCTGGAATGAGGTGAAGTGTCTTGTGTGTGGCAGGCATCGAGGCGGCGTCCAAGGGGTCTTCCGAACAAGCAAGGCTTCAGAATTCATGTCATGACAATTCTGCATATTTCCTTGCAACTTATAAATACCATTTAATCATTAAAGGTGCCTGTCGCCCTGGAATCAGGAGGTTTTCTTCTTGAATCCTCGATCCCCCGCCATGAACGCGTCCAGCATGTACGGAATCAGCGTCACGACATCGACCACCTCACCGTAGGTCTGCGCATGCAGCGCGGCATAGCGCTCCAAGTCGGCTTTCAGGCTGGCTGGGCATACGAAGGTGAGCTTTGTGACTTCTTGGCGAGGCAAAGGGCCAAGCCGCAATCTTTTGGTCGGTGTGTTCATCGTGATGTGCCTCGATTGAAAAAGAGTGGTTGGTAGGGCCGCAGCACTAAATCCTTGTTGACGATGATCCGCACCGGCAGGCCGGGCCGCTCGGTCAGCGTGGGCTGGATGTTGAGGTTGCGCCGGGTCATCTCCTGCCCGACCTGATTGATGCTGTCCTGCGCACTGTCGCGCCCGGCGATGATGACGCGATCCCCATCTTGGCGGTTCTCCGGCGCGGCTAGTTCTGCACCGACGCCCAGCAAGGTGGTCATGACAGCACCGGCGAAGATGCGGTCCCAGTGCCAATCGACGCCATCCTCCAGACCGGCGTAGCCAGCGGCATCAGTGCCCACTAGGTTGTCGAGCGTGAGCGACGATGTGTCCGGCAGGATGATGCGGTTCCACATCACCTGCACCCGACTCTGGCCGTAGCTCACCTGACTGTTGTACTTGCCCAGGATGCGCGAGCCCTGTGGAATCAGCAGGAACTTGCCGGTGGCTGTGTCGTAGACCGGCTCCGTCACCGTGGCGATCACATCGCCCGGCAGGTCGGATTTGATGCCCGTCACCAGCGCTCCGGCGATCACCGTGCCAGCCATGACCTGATACGGCGAAACTGGCATTTGCAGATTCCCGGAATTACGCGTTTGCGTAGAGCCGCCAGCGAGGAAGGTTTCTTTCTGGTCTTGCCGGTTTTGCACGGCGGTCGGATCGACCGGCTGGGCTGCCGTCGATGCGGGGCCAGCCGCCAGCGGGTCGAAGGCTGCATTGGCAGCAAAGCCCGACGCGGCCTCGACCTGCGACTGTGCCACCGGCGCGGCTGTTTGCGTACCCGTGCGGAAGAACACCGACGAAGCCGCTGCTTCCTCGGCCTCCTTCAAGCGCGCCAGGCGTTCCGCCTCGGCCGGGTCGTGGCCGGGTGGCGCATAGCCAGCCATCGCCGGCTGCTGCGAGTTCACGATGGCCGGCCCCAAGTCGCCCGGCAGCGGTGGACCCAGTTCAGGCACACTGGATGGCGAGGTCGGCGGCAGCTTGGAATAATCGGAGGGTAGCTGGTCGAGTCCTTCGGAACGTGACACGCGATCCACGTTATAAAGCTCGGTGGATTCGTTGGCCCCACGCCGCTGCGGTTGCAGCGACCACATCAGTGCCCCCAGTATGGCGACCGATAAGCCGCCGCAAAGCGCGGCGAGCATGCGCCGGTTCAAGCGCGTCACCGAACGCGGCTGAGCACGCAGCGCTACGGTGTCCGGGGCCGCCTTGGGTGGCACGTCCGGCACCGAAACATCAGCGGGGTTGTCCTGGCTCATGGTCAGTTCCTCCGCGCTACGCCATCCGTGCGCTCGATACGCACCACGTCGCCCTTGTCGGCCCCCAGACGCAATTCAGCCGCGCCGAACAGCCGATCCACGATGTAGTACGGCGAGCGGAAGCGGTAGTTCACCAGTTGGCCATCGCCCTGCGCACCGATCACAAACAGCGGCGGCAGCTCGCCCTGGGCGATACCACCCGGAAACTGGATATAGACCTTCTCACCATCGTCAAACGCCCGTACCGGTTTCCAGGGCGGATTGCTGCCGCTGATCGCGTAGCGGAAGCGAATACTCTCCAGCGACAGGCCTGTATCGACCGGCGCGGTTGCCTGCGCGGCCTGCGCTTGGCGCTGCAAGGCCAGCATGCGATCCTTAGGGTAGTCCCAAGACACCGACGCCATCCACGCTTTTTCAGTCGAGGTCAGCTCAATCAGGTACGTCCTGCGGCTGGTGGTGATAACCAGATTGGTCTTGAGCCCCGAGCGGATGGGTTTCACCAGCACATTGACGCGCAGATCGGCTCCGCTGCCGCTGGACGTGTCGCCCACGATCCAGCGCACGGTGTCGCCAGCCGCCACCGTCACCAGTTCCTCGCCCGGCTGTAATGAAACCACCGTCACGCGGCCCGGACTGGCATAGACCTGATAAAGCGCGCCATCGGTGAATGGCCAGACCTGAATCGCATTGATGTAACCCTCGCGGGTGGGTGCAATGCGCGCTTCCTGATTGGCACGCGAGACGCGCACCTTTTCGTCTGCCGGCTCCGGCACTGGCTTGGGTTCCCCCTGTTCCGGTAGCGGTTTCAACTGCGCGGGTAATGCCAGCGGTTGTGGCACCGCGACCACCTCGATGGGGCTGGGTGGTTCGGGCAGCATCTGGGCCGCGACGGGTTCATCGAGCGTGATACGCGGCGCTGGCTTGCCCTGCGTAGCGCAACCCGCCAGGGCCAGCAAGATCAGCGGCAAGGTGCATTTACTGAAATCCACATTCATGGCTTTACTCCTTCAGAAGAATCCAGTTCACGGCTCCACGCCAGGCCATTGACGTAGATGCCCAGCGGGTTGCGGCGCAGGCGTTCTTCGCTGCGCGGGGCTTGCAGGACGATGGACACCACGGCGGTCCAGCGCTCCAGCCCGGCAGCCGCGCCATTGGCGTAGCGGCGTTCCGTCCAGCGCACGTTGAATGAGGTGTCGCTGGCGCGGACCACGCTGGTGATCTGCACCGTCACCGATTCCCTGCCGATGCGGGCGAACGGGTCGTTGGTGCGCGCGTAGTCGTTGAGCACCGCCGCGCCCTTGTCGGTGGTGTAGTCATAGGCATCGAGCCAGTTCTGTCGCACCACGATGGGGTCGATGGACAGCGAGCGCACCAGACCAATAAAGCGCGCGAGATGGTGCGCGGTCTGCGCATCGTTGGGTTTGTACGGTGTCGCCGCTTCCCCCACGGTACGCACTTGGCCAGCCTGATCCACTTCGATGACGTAGGGCGTGACGATGGACTGCGCCGAACGCCAGACCAGGCCGCCCGCCATCAACAGCGCGAGCACCAGACAACCGAAAGCCATCAGCCGCCAGTTCTTCGCCTGTACGCGGGCCGAGCCGATGCGCTCGTCCCAGACCTGGGCGGCGGATTGGTACGGGGTGGCAGGTTGCGGTGTATCCGCGTAACGCACCTGCGGTCGTTTGAATCGCATGGCTGTTCTCCTTGAGGGTCAGATATCGAAGGTCATGAATCGGAATCGCGCAGACTCGGGCCTGAACCCGAGCCGCCACCATCGCCACCGCGCAGCGTGTGTGCGGCTGTCGTGGCGGCTTGGCTGATCTGTTGGCGACGATGTAAGCGCTTGGCCCAAGCGGGTTGTGCCTGTTTGGTGGATGCGCCTTCACCGTCCTGTGCGGCAGAACCGCTACCAGCCGCTGGACCGGCCCCGGCAGCAACCTTCTGCCCAGCCGCCTGTGCGCCGGTCTTGGCAACATTGCCCACGCCTGCGGCTGCGCCTTTGAAGCCGCCTCCGGCACCTGCTGAACCAGCCTGGAATGCGGATTTAGCGCTGCTGGCCGTGGAGGCCATCGAGCGCGCCCCGCCAGCCGCCATGCGGGCCGCGCCAGGAGCCATCCTCGCTCCAGCGGCTACCGCCGCGCCGACACCCGTAGCCGCAGCGCCAATCGCAACGGCAGTCCCAGCGGTCGCCACAGCCGCTCCGGCCATGGCACCTGCACCAAGCTGCGGTCCGCCAGAGATCAGTCCTGTGGCAATGCCCGGCCCGAAGATCCCCAGCGCGAGCATCGCTAGCGAAGCCAGCATGACCACCAGCGCATGGTCGATGGAGGGCTCATCTGGCACGGTCTGAAATTCCGCAAACAGGCCCGAACCGATGCCGACGATTACCGCCAGCACCAACACCTTGACGCCCGAGGACACGACGTTGCCCAGCACCTTTTCAGCGAGAAACGACGTCTTGTTCCACAGGGCAAACGGCACCAGTACGAAACCGGCGAGCGTGGTCAGCTTGAACTCGATCAGCGTGATAAAAAGCTGCACCGCCAACACGAAGAAGCACAGGATCACTACCAGCCAGGCCAGGAACAGGACGACGATGGGATCGAGGTTTACGAACACTTCGGGAAAGCCCGCCAGATCGCCGATCTGCTCCAGAATGGGTGCGCCTGCATCAATGCCGACCTTCGCCAATCGGCCTGGCTGCAAGAAGTTCTCCATGCTCAGTGTCGAGCCGGTGGCCACCAAGCCCAGACCGGCAAATGACCGGAACACGATGCCTGCCAGCCAATTGAAGTTGCCGATGATGTAGGCGAAGGCACCGACATAGAGCACCTTGCGGATCAGCTTGGCGAGCACGTCGTCCCCCTGACCGGTAGCGTGGCTCATCGCCCAGTACAGCCCAGCGATGGTCATGTCGATGACGATCAACGTGGCGGTCAGAAACGCGACTTCGCCTTGAAGCAGGCCAAAGCCGGAGTCGATGTAGAGCGAGAACGTATCGAGAAAGCGGTCAATCACCGTTACGTCCTTCATGGCATGTCCTCCCCGACAGGCTCATCGAAGCTCGATGGAATCGGCGGCAGCTCGGTCAGCGTGTGGTACTCATTCGGCCCGGTCTGGCCGGCGAAGAAGCGCCGTCGGAAGGCTTCGGCAGCGGCCTGGCAAGCGGTTTCACCCACGGCCTGTCGATCCGTCGCGCACTGCGCACGCAGTGCTGTGAGCCGCACCGGGTCGGCGGCGAGCGTGTCGGCCAGATCCTGGGGCGGCTGCTGGCTGCACGCCGACAGCATCAAGATCAGCAGGATGGGAGTGCATCGCATGGCCGCCTCCGTCAGTTGCCGTAGAACTGCACGGGATGTGGCGTGTACGGCGTGCCGCCACCCATGAAGCGCCGGCGTACCTCACGGGCACGCTCGGTTGCCGCCGCCTGCCGCGCCAACTCCAGTGAGGCCGCGCGGTCTTGGGTGATCTGGAGTTGCTGCGCCTGGATGGACTGTTTCGCCTGCAAGGCCAGGAGCTGGTTGGTCGCCTGCATGGCTTGCAGCGCGCCAGTTGCGGATTGGCTCTGGCTGACCAGATCGGTCAAGGCGTTTTCGTCCTGCGCCAGGTTCTGCGATACCTGCGCCTGCATGCGCATCGCGGTGTGCAGGCCGTCGAGCGTGTTCTTCCAACGCTCGCGGGCATCGTGGGCCATCTGGTCGCCGCTGACGGTGGTGGCATACTGCTCGGGATAGAGTCGCGCAAACTCCCTATCCATATTCGTCACGTCATAGGCCAGTCCTTGCGCTTCGGCAATGAGCCGTTCGGTGGTGGCCAACGTCGAGCGCAGGCGGTTGACGATATTGAAGTCCAGAGTGGTCAGGTTGCGCGCCTGATTCATCAGCATCTGCGCTTCGTTCTGGAGCTGGTTGATCTGGTTATTGATCTGCTCCAACGTGCGCACGGCGGTCAACGTGTTCTGCACAAAGTTCGATGGGTCGAACACGGTGAGGGCCGTCGCGGGCTGCACGATCAGCAGCGAGCCAGCCAGTGCAACGGCGAGCGAAACGGAAAGCACAGGGGTTTTCATGGCAGGTTCTCCTGTGGGTGGGAAAGGAAGGAGGAAGTGGTCGGCGTGAAGCCTGGGAACGCGAGCAGCAGGTCAGCCGCCCAGTCCAGGCCGCGATGCCGTAGCCAAGCACCCGCGAAGCCGGGAATGCCGGCGTCCGCCAGCACGCGGTCGATGTCGTGCTGGTCTTGCGGCTTGGCAGCACCGGTAAAGGCCAACGTGGCTGGTCCCAGGTCCAAGTCGAACAGGCGATTACCCAGTCGCGACTGGTAGTAGTAGTCGCGCTTGGGCACAGCTTCGGCGACGATGCGGATCTGGCGGCTGTTCAAACCGAAGCTCTGGTAGATCGAACGGATCTGCGGTTCGGTGGCTTGCGGGTTAGGCAGGAAAATGCGGCTGGCGCAGCTCTCCACGATGGCCGGGGCAATGCTGGAGTTCTGGATATCGGCCAGGCTCTGTGTGGCGAAGATCACACTGACGTTTTTCTTGCGCAGGGTTTTCAGCCACTGGCGGATGCGCGCCGCAAACACGGGGTCATCCAAAAACAGCCACGCCTCATCCAGGATCAGCAGTGTGGGCGCACCATCAAAGCGTTCATCAAAACGCGCGAACAGATAGCCCAACACGGCCAGCACCGCCGCCTTGCTGTGCATCAGCTCTTCCATCTCAAAGCACTGCACGGAACCGGAACCCAGCCGATCCGAGTCTGCGTCGAGCAGCTTGCCGTGGGCACCACCCAGCACATAGGGCGCAAGTGCCTGGCGCAGCGCATTGGATTGCAGCAGCACCGACAGCCCGGTGAGCGTGCGCTGTTCCACCGGCGCACCGGCGAGGCTGCCCAACGCCGACCAGATGGCCGCTTTCTCATCCGGGCCGATAGCCACGCCTTCATGCAGCAACCGACCTTCGACCCATTCAGCGGCCCAGGTGCGATAGCCCTCCTGGTCGATGCGAGCCAGCGGCTGAAAGGCGACCTCACCGTCATTGCCCAGGTCGTAATGCTCGCCGCCCAGTCCCAGAATGGTGGCACGCATCGAGCGGCCCATGTCGAAGGCGAAGATGCGCGAGCCGGGGTAGCGACGGAACTGCAAAGCCAGCGTCGCCAGCAATACCGACTTACCCATGCCGGTCGGGCCGACCACCAACGTATGGCCCACGTCGCCGATGTGCGTGACCAGCCGGAACGGCGTCGCGCCGTCGGTGCGGGTCACGATCAAGGGCGGCCCATCGAGATGAGCATTGCGCTCGGGGCCGGCCCACACCGCCGACACCGGCATCAGGTGGGCCAAGTTCAACGTCGAGATAATGGGCTGTCGCACGTTGGCGTAGGCATTGCCGGGAATTGACGACAACCAGGCATCGACGGCATTGAGCGTCTCGGGAATCGTGACGAAGCCCCGGCCCTGGATCACGCGCTCGATCATGCGCAGCTTCTCGTCGGCACGGGCCGCATCGTCGTCGAGCACCGTCACCGTCGCCGTGACATAACCAAAAGCCACCTGATCGCTGCCCAGCTCTTGCAAGGCGGCATCCGCATCAGCCGCCTTGTTATTGGCATCGGTATCGACCAGCGGGCTTTCCTGCTGGAAGATGGTTTCACGCAGCAAGGCGATGACATTCTTGCGCTTGGCGAACCACTGGCGGCGCAGGCGTCCCAGCTCTTTCTCAGCCTCGGCCTTGTCCATGCACAGAAACCGTGTGCTCCAGCGGTAAGCGAAACCAAGGCGGTTCAGGTCGTCCAGCAGTCCTGGCCAGGTCGAGGTCGGAAAGCCGCGCACGGATACCACGCGCAAATGCTGGTCGCCCAGCATGGGCGTCAGGCCGCCGACCAGCGCGCAGTCAGCCAGCAGCGCATCGAGATGAAACGGCACTTCTGGCACGCCAACACGGTAGCGTCGTGTCGAGACGGTCGCGTGCAGATAGGTCAGCGTCTGGCAGTCGTCCAGCCAGTCAACCTCCGGCATCACGCCGTCGAGTAGATCGAATACCCGATCCGTTTCCGCGACAAAGGCGTCCAGCCGACCGCGCCAGTCCACGCCCCTTGTGGGCGTGTTCTCGTACAGCAGCTTGGCCGCCCGTGCGCGGGATTCCTCGGGCGGCAGGTACACCCATGTCAGGTGGTAGCCGCTCTCGAAATGGCTACCCGATTCCTCGAAGGTGGCGCGGCGTTCCTCGTCCACCAGCCAGGACAGTGGCTCAGGGAAGTCCGAGTGTGGATAGTCCGCGGCAGCGCGTCGTTCGGCTTCCACGAACAAGGCCCAGCCAGAACCCAGGCGGCGTAGCGCGTTATTGAGTCGCGCCGACGTGGCAATCAGTTCGCCCTGCGTGGCGCTGTCCAGGTCTGGCCCGCGAAAACGGGCCGTGCGTTGGAACGATCCATCCTTGTTCAAGACGATGCCCGGCGCGACCAGCCCGACCCATGGCAGCCAGTCGGCCAGTAGCGCGGGACGCTGGCGGTATTCGGCGAGATTCAGCATGGCATTCCCCTCACACGTCCAGCAGCGGTTTGTGCTTGATGTGCCGGGCGAACACGGCCATGAACTGTGGATCGAGCCGTGCGCCCCAGACCGCCAGCGAATGGCCGACGATCCACAGCACCAGTCCGGGAATCCACAGTTGCAGGCCCAGCCCGACGGCGGCGGCCAGCGTGCCGTTGGCGATCGCCACAGTGCGCGGCGCGCCACCCATCAAAATCGGCTCGGTCAGCGAGCGATGCAGCGGCACTTCAAAGCCGGCAGCAAATTCCTCGGGCGTATTCATACGATGGCCCCGCCGGAGAAGCTGAAGAACGACAGGAAGAACGAGGAGGCGGCAAACGCAATCGACAGGCCGAAGACGATCTGGATCAGCTTGCGAAAGCCGCCGCTGGTGTCGCCGAAGGCCAGTGCCAGACCCGTGGCGATAATGATGATGACCGCGACGATGCGTGCTACCGGCCCCTGGATGGAGTCGAGGATGGATTGCAGCGGCCCTTCCCAGGGCATGCTGGAACCGGCGGCGTGCGCCGTGCCGACCAATAGCAACATCAAAGCGGCCAGCAGCAGACCGCGCTTCGCAGGGCGGGCCAGGCGGCGCACCCGTGCAGTGTTGAAAATCGGATTGACGGAAAGACGGAAAGCATCAACGTGCGTCATGGCAGTTCTCCAGAGTGGTGGGGAGTTGAGGTGGGAAGATCTGAAACAGGCAGTAGCTCGGGAAACGACGCTTCCAGCGCATCCGCCAGGCGATAGCCCGCACCGTCGAAGCCAACGACACGGGCGATGGTGTCGATGCGGCGCTTGCGGCCGCGTCCCGCGATGTAGACGACGACATTCACTGCCTCGGCGATCAGCGCACGCGGCGGGTTCACGGCGACTTCGAGAATCAGTTGCTCCAGGCGCAGCAACGCGCCCAGCGCGGAACTGGCGTGGATGGTGGCAATCCCACCAGGGTGGCCGGTGCCCCAGACCTTGATAAGGTCCAACGCCTCCCCGCCGCGCACCTCGCCGACGACTACCCGATCCGGGCGCAGGCGCATCGTGGCGCGCACGAGTTCCTGCATGGTCACGACCCCGGCACGGGTGCGCAGCGGCACATGGTCGCGCGCCGTGCATTGCAGCTCGATGGTGTCTTCGAGTACCAATACGCGGTCGCCCGTGGCGGCGATCTCGGCCAGCAAGGCATTGGCAAGCGTGGTCTTGCCGGTGCTGGTGCCACCGGCAATCAGGATGTTCTGCCGCTCGTGCACGGCGCGCACCAGAAAGTCCGCGTGCGCGGAGGTCATCATCCCGTCGGTGACGTAGCGCTCCAGCGCAATCACGCCCACAGCACGCTTGCGCAACGCGAAGGCCGGCCCCGGCGCGGCCGGTGGCAAGATGCCCTCGAAGCGTTCGCCGGTTTCCGGTAGCTCGGCGCTCAGCAGTGGCTGGCCGCGATGCACTTCCGCGCCGACGTGGGCGGCTACCAGCCGGATGATGCGTTCGCCATCGGCGTCGGACAGTTCCACGCCCAGCGGAGCACGGCCCGACGACAGACGATCCACCCAGAGCGTGCGGTCGGGATTGAGCATGATTTCCACCACGTCCGGGTCTTCCAGCGCGGCGGCGATCAGCGGCCCCATCGCCGTGCGCAGCATCTGAATGCGGCGATCCAGCGACGTCGCAGCGGATGAGCGCGGCTCGGGCGGCAACTGCGGCACGGCACTCATGAGCTACGCTCCCTGGCTTCAGCTGACAGTGCGGCGTCATCCATACGCATCGGATCGGGGTGTAGCTCCTCGATCACGTCACGCACCAGACTGCGGCCGCGCAGCAGGTGGCGGCCAAGTTGTTCGACGAACTGCTCGAAGCGCGCCTTGCCGTGGGCGCGGGCCGCATCCTGGTGGGCTTCTGGCACCGGCGTGCTGACGGTCAGGAAATAGCGGATGAACAGCGCCAGGGTTTCGATCTGGATGTTCTGGTCGCGCTCCAGGCGCTCGGTCTGGCGCGACAGGCGATCCAGCCGCTTGGCGATGGCCGCCTCGCGCTGGTCGCCCGCGTCAGGGGACAGCCAGGACGCCAAGGCGGCGGCGACGATGGACGACTTGGATACGCCTTTCTTGGCGGCCAGTTCGTCCAGTCGCTTGGCGTGCTCGGGCTGGATAAAGAGGTTCAATCGGTATTGGCTCATAACTGGATTCCGTCGTCAGGATCGAGGGATGCCAGCCGCGCCGTGCGTTGCAGGGTCGGATCGAGCTGGCTGGGAAAAAGGGGCGGCACGTCGTCGTCATCGAGCAGAGACAGGTCGCTGGTCGGGTATTCCGGCTCGGGACCGTAGGTAGCGACGTCAGACAGTTCGGGCTGCTGGCGCGGGCCGCCATCGTCGGCGCTGCCCACGCCATCGGCGGATGCGGTCGCCGCTGCGGCAAGTACGGTGGGAATCGCCAATCCGCTCCAGTCGTCGAGGCGGGCAGGAGGCACATCGGCATAGCCACCGTCAGCGAGCATCGGCGGTGGCAGTACCCGCTGCTTGAAATTGGCGTCCAGGTAATAGCGCAGCTTTTTGGCCTTGATCGGCGCATGGCCCGACACCATCACCACCGACTCATCCGTGGGCAGTTGCATCACTTCGCCAGGTGTGAGCAGCGGCCGCGCCGTTTCCTGGCGCGATACCATCAGATGGCCCAACCACGGCGCGAGCCGGTGGCCGGCATAGTTGCGTTGCGCGCGCAGTTCGGTGGCCGTGCCCAGCGTCTCGGAGATGCGTTTGGCGGTACGCTCATCGTTCGTGGCGAAGGTCACGCGCACATGGCAGTTGTCCAGAATCGAATGGTTCTGGCCGTAGGCCTTGTCGATCTGGTTGAGCGACTGCGAAATCAGGAAGGCGCGCAGGCCATAGCCCGCCATGAAGGCCAGGGCCGACTCGAAGAAGTCGAGGCGCCCGAGCGCCGGAAACTCGTCGAGCATCAGCAGCAGCTTGTGCTTGCGTTCCACGCCATCGCTGCCGTCCAGCGATTCGGTGAGCCGTCGCCCGATCTGATTCAATATCAGGCGAATTAGCGGCTTGGTGCGGCTGATGTCCGAGGGCGGCACCACCAGGTACAGCGACACTGGGTGCTCAGAAGAAATCAGATCAGCAATGCGCCAATCGCAGCGCGAGGTGACTTCGGCCACCGTGGGGTCGCGGTACAAGCCGAGAAACGACATGGCCGTGGACAAAACACCCGAGCGCTCGTTATCGCTCTTGTTGAGCACTTCGCGCGCGGCCGATGCGACAACAGGATGAATGCTCTCGCCCAAATGGCGGGTGGTCATCATCCGGTGCAACGTCAGCTCGAACGGACACGCCGGGTCGGACAGAAAGTTGGCGACGCCGCGCAGCGTCTTGTCTTCGCTCGCATAGAGCACATGCAAGATGGCACCGACCAGTAGCGCGTGCGAAGTCTTCTCCCAGTGATTGCGCTTCTCCAGTGCGCCTTCGGGATCGACCAGGATGTCGGCGATGTTCTGCACGTCGCGCACTTCATGCGTGCCACGTCGCACTTCCAGCAAAGGGTTGTAGGCGGCGGACTGGGGATCGGTGGGGTTGAACAGCAGGCAGTGCGAGAAACGCGAGCGCCAGCCGGCAGTGATGGCCCAGTTCTCGCCCTTGATGTCGTGGATGACGGCAGACGCGGGCCAGCTCAACAAGGTAGGCACCACCAGCCCGACACCTTTGCCCGAGCGCGTGGGCGCGAAGGACAGGATGTGTTCTGGGCCTTCGTGACGCAGGTACTGATCGTCATGCAGGCCGAGGAAGACGCCTGCCGGATTGGTCAACCCGGCCTTGCGGATTTCAGCGGCATCAGCCCAGCGGGCGGAGCCGTAGGTCGTGACCAGTTTGGACTGGCGCGAACGCCACACGGACATGGCGATGGCGACCACCACGGCCACCAGACCGCTGCCGCCCGCGATGGCACCCCCGATGTCAAACACCTGCGACGCATAGGCATCGAAGAAGAACCACCACTCGAACAACTTCCAGGGGTGATAAATCGGTGTGCCGAAGAAATCAAACCAGGGCGGGCCCAGGCGTAGCTGATAACCCAGGGCGGCGGCTGTCCATTGTGTGGCACCCCACACACCGGCGATCACGATGCCGAATACCACGGCGATCTGTCCGAACAGCACGTTCGTCCCTTGCATTCCCGGCCTCCGATTTCTCCTGCGCTGATTCCCCGTGAAAAGGCGGCACATGGACGTGCCTGTCATGGGAGGATCGGTGCCGGGCCAGTGCCGGTCAAAGACCGTTATCGGAACCAAGGTGATGCAAAAAGTATCGTTTCAGGCGGGGGCGAGCACGACAAAAACGCCGCTAGCGCGGGCGCGCTGCGGCGTGTCAGCAGAGAAAAGATGAATTTGTGGCGATTGGCCGACGATCAGAATGTTGGCGGCGTTTCCGGCGGTGTATAGGGCACGTTGCCGTCACCGAAGAAGCGCCGGTTTGTCGCCTCGGCCACGCGGTTGCACAGCACATCGCCCAGTCGTGGCCGGTCGGTCTTGCACTGCTCGCGCAGCTCCCTCAATCGCTCGGGATCGGCGGCCAGTTCCTCCACGGTAGGCACATCGGCCTGTCCGGGTGTCTCCGATTGGCCGCAGGCTGTCAGCGCCGCGACCAGCAGCAACGGGATGATCTGTTTCATGGTTCGATATCCTCCTGTGGGTCAGGTTCGGGCGATAGCGTGGGCCTGGCCCCCTCGGGCGATTCGATGGCCTGTACCCGCTCAATAAAACGAGCCAGCACTTCCGAGGTCTCAGCTTCCCGGTGCAGCAAATACGTCGTCAGCATCGGCGAACGTCCCGCTAGCGGCCGGGCTACCACTCCGGATTCGCGGCTAGCCGTGACGTGCGGCGCGCCGGCCAGGCCAAGGGCGAAACCCGCCGAGACCAACGCCATCATCAGATCGCAGGAGGCCACTCGCTCGGCGATCAGGGGTTCCCGCTCCGCTCGACGTAACACCCGCTCGATCTGGCGCGCATGGCCTTCGCATACCTCTGGGTCGCACAGCACCAGCGGATAGCGCAGCACTTCGTCCAACGGAATACGTTTGTGCTTGAGTAGGGGGTGTCGTGCGGGAACCGCCACCATCAACGGATCGTTCCAGATCGCTATGGCAGTCAAGCCGTCTCCGACTTCATTGGACTGTGCAAAGCCCACGTCGTATAGATCGTCACGCAGGCCCTTGAGTTGCTGCGACAGTGGCACTTCGAAAAATCTCAGGTCAACCTCTGGCTCCTCTTGCCGGCAAAGCGCCAGCAAGGTCGGCAGACGCGAGGGTGTGATGCCATCGGACAGCGCGATGCGCAACTGACCGTGAAAACCGTTTGCCGCCGCCTTAACGCTGTCCCGTGCTTGCTGCAGGGCGATAAAAACGCGCGGCACATGCTCCAGAAGCAGCTTGCCCGCGCGGGTCAATCGCGTGCTGCGACTGGTACGGACGAACAATTGCTCGCCCAGCTTTTCTTCCAATTCCTTAATAGTGCGCGACAGCGGCGATTGCTCGATGTGCAAGCGCTCGGCGGCGCGGGCGAAATGGAGCTCTTCAGCCACTGCCAAGAAACAGCGTAGATGTCGCAGTTCCATTCACCGCACTCCCTTTCAATGCCGGCCACCGGCCAAGCAAACCACTGTCCGGCTGGCGGGCCTGCACCGCCGCGGGTAGATACCGATGGCGAACAGGATCATGGCGGTGTGATCTTCGTGATGACGATAGCCAACGGAATTCACTGCGTAGACGCAGCGGCAAACAACTGCCCGTCGATCCCGTCGATATCCTTCCAGTCCACTTCAAACACATGGCCGGGTCCGGCATCCATCAGCAAGTAAAACGGCTGGGCGGGCAGCGCGAAGCGAAACACCCCTTTAACGTCGGATCTGCCCGATGACAGCAAGCTGTTGTCGTATGAGTACAACCCCATCAGGATATCCGCGGCAAGGGAGTCATCGTCGTAGCGGGTCTGGCATTCGACCCAGTTGTCGGCCTGCACCGAGCAGCGCGACACCGGCACATGCGCCCAGGCAACAGCGCTGGACAGTACCGCGCCCAACAGGGTGAAACCCATAATCAATGTGTTCATGGCTGTTAATTTTCTCATGACTGCTTCCTTATGAATTCGGCCATGGCCGGTGAAACCTGCTCGATATCCAGACACTGCTGGAATACCTCACCTTGTTTGCTGACCACCGTGAGCCACAAGCCATCCTCCAGGATGACTTTGGGTGGTATGGGCAGTTCGATATAGCGCTGCTGGTTACCCAGGAAACTCATACCGGCGGAACGCAGGGTGCGCGGTTCGCGGACTTTCAGGTAGGCGATGCGGATTTCCGCATTGCAACTGTCGCAAAAGCGGATCAGGAACTCCTTGATGCCCAGCTGCAAAGCTTCCACCTCGGGCGCCTCGGTGTTGATCTCGACCAGCGTATAGTCCCAAGGGCCAATGCGGCCATGGTAGGCATCTTCGCGCAGCAGCGGTTTTACTGGCGTCTGCAGGTACTGCCAGGCCACCACTGCCAGCAGCAATACCATGCAGCCGGCAATGGCCGCCTGCCGCCAGGATTGCCTGCTCGGGGCACTATCTCTTTCCACGGAGTTGCCCGTCTCCTCTGTCTTGTCTGTCCGCGCTGATTTGGTAGCCCTGCGGGCAGGCCGTTTTACCACTTTGCCTTGCAGTGGCCAGTAGGGCAGAGAAAAAACCAGTGCCACACCCGCCAGCGACAGCCAGCCCAACCAGACCACCAACCCCACATCAAAGGCCCACTGCCTGACGGCAATCAACGAGGCAAGCAGCAGGGCAAGCCAGCCGGCACCGCGTAAAAAATGCTTCTGGTAGCTGCCCAGGGTGGCTTGGGTGACAAAGCCAAAATGTTTGGGCATGGCCAACATCAGGCAGATAAAACCGGCCAGGCTGAGAACAGCAACATACACCTGCGTCATACACTCGCCTCCGGTAACAGAATCCGGACCAGCAGGCCGAACACCGCACTGCCGATCACCAGCACAAGCCATAACGTGCGCAGGCTCTTGACGCTGAATACCCACAGGATGAGTGCCGCATAAATGGCAAAACTCAGCATGATGGAGGACAACACCGCCTGGGCTTGCGGTATCGGCCAGAGCAATGCCAGAACAATGCCAATGAGTGACGTCAGTCCGTAACAGGCCAGCGCCGCCAGCACCCGCGATGCCACCTGTAAGCGGTAATGGATGGACAGGGAAGCGGTTGCGCGTGCCATTACACCGCCTCCTGTGTTGTCAGCGCCGCCGGCGCAGCGCGTTTGTCGTTGGCCGCTGCGGCAGGCCAGTGCTTGCCAACCTGCACAGCAATCACGGCAAAGGCCGCGGCCAGGCCCAGCATCACCAGATCAAACCCGGCCAGCACCCAGTCACCCGCTGGCAAAGTCACGCCCAGGTGTTTGTTGGTGGTCAACACGTTGATCACCGGCACCAGCGCATAGGCCAGCGCGGCAAACCACGACAGCTCCAGCCAGGTTTTGCGGGTGTCGTTACGGAACCAGGCATACAGCAGCGCCTGACCCCAGACCAGAAATATTGCATTGGCTTCCCAAGCCGCGCGATCCGCCATATCCACCGGCAGCAGGCGGTTGGCCCAGAAATAGAACGCCACACCCGCCGACATGCCCATCAAGGTGCTGACATTCAGCGCGTCTACAAGGCGCAACCCGAAACCAGGACTGGCGGCCTTTTTACGGCGCTTCGAGGCCCACAGCACCAGCCCGGTGCCGATCATCGCGCAACCCAGTAGCCCGGAGACAAAATACAGCCAGCGCAGACCAATGCCGGCAAACACCCCTTCATGCAGATCAAAGAAAATGCCCTGGGTCTTCAGCGTGGCAGAGCGCTCCTTCTCCGGCTCATCGTCCAGCAAGGCACCGGTATGGGCATGGAAGGTCAGTTTTTCACTGGGCACCGAGCCCAGACTGGCTGGCCGCAGACGATGAATCTCGACCCGGGGTTCGTCACCCGCATCGTGTTGGATCAATACCGAGGTGACATTGTCCGAGCCCCAGCGTGCTTCCGCCTGGGCCAGCATCGCGGCGACAGATGCCTGTGGGCGCTCCACCGGCAGATGCTCGTGCTCTTCACGGTCAAACAGCGCATCGAAATAGCGGGTGCTGGCCAGTGGGTCAGTGCCGTAGACGGCATCCTTTACTGCCGGTATGTAGGTGGTAGTAAAAAACAGAAAACCGCTGTAGGTGATCATCAGAAAAAACGGCAAGGCCATCACACTGATGACGTTATGGGCATCCAGCCAGCTGCGCTGGGTTTTGTTGGGGCGAAAGGTGAAGAAGTCCTTGAAGATCTTCTTGTGCACAATCACCCCGCTGATGATCGCCACCAGCATCAGCATGGTGCAGATGCCCACCAGGCGGTAGGCCAGGAGTCTGTCCATATAGTGCAGCGCGTAGTGCATCCGATACAGCAGCCGGCCACCGCCGGTGTCACGCGCCTCGACCGGCTGCACAAAAGCGCCGGCCTGTGGGTCCAGGGTTTCATTGCCGGCAATTCCCCTTTCGTGGCCCTCTTCGGGCAGATCGCTCCAGCTGATGGAGAAATCCCGGGACTCGCCCCGGTAGGGTTGCGGGTCGTGGGGGAAGGTAATGCCCCAATGCTCGGCATTCTGCGCCACCTTACCCAGGCGGTTCATTGCCAGATTGGCCATATGCGCCTTGTCGCCGACCACCACCGCTTGCTGTAGCGGCCGCTCTGGTTGCATCCAGCGGGTAATCTCGCTCTGGAAATAGCCCGCGGTGCCGGTGACAAAAATAAAGAACAGCACCCAGGCGGCAGTCAAGCCGACCCAGGTATGCAGCCAGGCCATGCTCTGGCGGAATCCTTCTTTCATGATCTGTGGTTTGCAACCTCTTATTCGTTGGTGGGTAGCGGCCAGGCGATAGCCCATTAGCCTCTTCTAACCGAGGCGATTTCCGCCTCTACCCTATTAATCAATCGAGCAGGCCAAAAGCGGAACCATGGATGAAGACATCAGTCCGCTCAGCCTCCACTATCAAGAGCGGGTGGTGTCCGGCGACCGCTCTCTGAACAAGAACCCTATCGCGGCGCTGTCCCGATGCTTCCAGATCGATCCGGGGCCATTCCTTTAAGATGGCCATTAACACTGGCGGGAGAAAATATCGCGCCCCAGTTTCGCCATAGCCGGGGCGCGGCTTGATGGATTCAGCCCCCCATGACAGGCGGTTGGTAATAGAAGTCATCCGAAGATTAATAGGTATATTTGAGCGAAACCATGAAGTTTCGCGGCGGGCCGTAAGCTCCTGCTCCGTTACTGATGTATGCAACATATTCTTTGTCGAACAGGTTGTTGATGTTGGCTGATACCGATAGATTATGATTGATGTCATAACGTGCCATCAAACTTGCCAAGGCGTAACTGTCTACATCTCCTAGGCCCCCCAGTGAAGTTCCTACGTCCTTACGCCCGGACATCCAGTCGACCCCGCCGCCTACGGTTATCTCGCTCAAGGCTCCAGGTAAACGATACGTGGAGAATGCCTTTACAATGTGCTGAGGAACAGCAAAGTTGATGCGGTCATCATTTTGATCTCTGGTTTCGTTATAGCTATATCCCGCACCAAGCTGCCAACCTTCTGCTAACTCCCCATTGATCTCTATTTCCACGCCCTCAGTTTCGGCACCATCTACTGTGTCATAAACTGTCCTGCCGTTGATTACTGACCATACGGCTTTGTTATCAAGGTCTGTCTTATATAACGATAGGCTGGCATTCAGACGACCTTCGTGGAAGCTGGCTTTTACACCAGTTTCATAGCTGACGCCCTCTTCCGGCGCAAGCGGTTGGTTATTGATGTCTCTGAACCTGTCTTGATGGGGATTGAAAATTTTAGTGTAGCTGGCATAGATAGACCAGTTCCTATTAAGATCATGAACAAGGCCGGCATAAGGCACAAACAACCCGCTTTTTCTCAGTTTATTTTTGGTGCTGCTACCTGTCGAATAAGTGACGGAGCCAGTCTCTCTCTTCCAGTCAGTCACGCGACCGCCGAGCAGAAGATTGGTCGCATCGCTAAGATGAAAACGTGCACTCACATAGGCGCTATGCTGCGTTTCATCCGTCTTACTTTCGCCTGTATTGGTTATCTGATCCGGTTTGGGCAGTGTATTAGGGAGATCAAAGAAGTTAGGAATAAAATAGCTACCATCTCCACTCGAATACCTTACGCTGTAATTGGGTGCTTTTCTTTGCAGATCGGATAGAGTAACGCCTCCAATAAACTCATGTTCACGGCCAAAAAGCGAAAATGGTCCAGTCAAATAGGCATCAAATGTTGTTTCATCATTAGTTGGCTTGTAACGAAGCAGGTTTCTTACAGTGGCGCCACCATCCGGGCTGACGCCTATCGTATTCAAGCCACCGTATAGAGAGCTCGATTCATGCTCCGTGTAGTTGAGTTCAGCTTTACCGCTCCAGCCGGAACTGAACTGATGCTCAACCGAGGCGAAGACATTGTTCAACTCATGATCGTAGTAGGTCCATGAAGGCCTATCAATGTCTGAATGGCTGAGAGGGATTCGCTGCCCATTAGAATAGAAAAACGGAGAGGCGGTGCTTGGGGCTTCTGTATCACGGGTGGTATGGCTGAAACCCGCCGTCAACAAAGTGTTATCGCTGAGGTCGATCTCGCCGATGCCGTACAATGTGTAATAATCCTGTTCGTAGTTGTCGGTCCAATTTCCTTGACGTTTATACTCGGCGACCACGCGGCCCCGGATATTACCGCTTTCAGTCAGTGGGCCGGAAACATCCACGCCGCTGCCGTAACGATCCCAGTTACCTGCCTCCGCACTGAGCTTGACCTGGGGTGCGTAGGTGGGGCGTTTGCGAACCATATTGACGGTCGCGGAGGGTGTGCCCAGGCTATTCATCAAGCCGGTGGCGCCGCGGACAATCTCGACACGGTCGTAGATCGCGGTGCTCTGTAGGTAGTTCTGCAAGGAACCGGAAGTTTGTACCCCATCGATTTGAAAGCTGTTGACATTGGTGCCACGTGCAAAGATCGCGGGAGTATCAGTTCCATAACCGGAGGCATGTAGGACGAAGACCCCGGTGGTTGCTGCCAAAACTTCCTCCAGGCTCTTCAGTCGCTGATCATCTATGCGTTGCCGTGTCATGACGGTAATTGATTGCGGGGTTTCTCGCTGCGAGAGGTTGAGGCGTGTGGCACTACTTGTTGAATAGGTGGTATAGGAACCGGTGCCCTCGGTAGTAGAGCCAATTGCCTTACCGGAGATCACAACCGGTGACAACATGATAGGGCCACCCTCTGCCGGCCGTGACAGCGTGACGTTATTTCCATCCCTGGCATAGTGAATGCCGGTTCCCTTCAGCAACTGCCGCAACGCCTGCTCGGGCCCCAAACTTCCCGACAACGGAGCGGCATTCAGCCCCGCCGCCACACCCGGAGCAAAGAAGATCTGCAATGAGGTCTGCTCCCCCAATTGCAGCAATGCCTCACCAAGAGGTTGGGCGGGAATGCTGATGCTCACCGGTGTTTCCTGTGCCGAGGATACGGCCGGGGCCAGGCCGAGGGCCAATGCGATGGCCAGGCTCAAAACGCTCAACCTGGCCCGCAAGGCGTGTGGATGTGTCCGTTTGGTGGTGGATATTGTGTTGGCAGTGTTCACGATGTGGCGTCTTCCAGTAAAAAAACCTTGCGCACAGCGGTGCGCATCAACTCTTTGGCCGCGTCAATCCGGTGGCCAAAGCTTCTTCCAGGGCGCGTTGGTGTAGAAAAGCGTCCCCTTCCTCTATCTAGACGCACGAGCCTCACCATCACCGGAATGAAAATCACTATTAATTGAATTTTTTGCGAGGCTCGCGGTAGGCCAGCCGAAAACACCAGTCAATACAGGTGGATCGGCACCTGCCGACGTGACAAAACAACAGGAAAAAGAAGGTAACGGCGGAAAGCCAGGGCTTAACGCGCCAAAATCCTCGCTTGCCCATCGGGCAAGTGGACAACACGCACGGGAGCAATGGCGGGCAGCGCGTCGATCATGGCCTCGGGATCGTCCACGCTGAACACCCCGGATATGTGGTACTGGCCGAGGTGGGCGGCTTCGAGCTGGGCGGGCCGCGCCAGGTAGCGGTTCATCTCATTGATGACATGCGCCAGCGGCTCGTTGTTGAAGATCACCCGGCCGCGCTGCCAGGCGGCGATGGCACTGACGTCGGCGTCGCTGACGTCGCCGAGGGGCTGATCCGCATGGGCGACGACTCGCTGCCCCGCTGTGAGGGCGCGCTCGCGGCGATTCCACCAGGGACCGGATCGCACTCGCACCGAGCCGGATTCCACACTGATCCCGACGGCATCGGCATCACGCCGCACATTGAAGCGCGTGCCCGTCACGGTGGCTTGCCCCATGCCTGCATCCACCACAAAGGGGCGATCCGCGTCAGGGCGAACAGCGATAAATATCTCGCCTTGCTGAAGGTCGATCCGCCGCTGATCCTGGTAGAAGCGGACCACGGCCAGGGTGTTTGTGTTGAGATCCAGCGTCGAGCCGTCCGGCAGTGCAATCTGGCGGCGTTCGCCCTTGGTCGTCGCCAGCTCGATGCTCTCCAACGGCTGGTTGAACACCCCGCTCGTACCGACGACATAGGTCACCGCAACCAGGGAGCAGGCAGCCGCCAGGCCCAGGCCGAACTGACGCCGCGACAAGCGGGGTTGCGGCACGGGTTGCGGTGCTTCTTCCATCATGCCGCGCAGGCGCCGTTCCGGTACGGCCCGCGTGGCCTCCCAGAAGTGGTCCAGATTGCGATACTGGCGGTCGTTTTCGGGGTCCGCCGCACGCCAGGCCTCGAACGCCCGCCGATCCTCCTCCGTCGCTTCACCGGATTGCATGCGTGCGAACCAGTGGGCGGCGTCGCGCGGTTGGTCGAGGTTGTCAGAGGCGTTCGAGTGTTTCATCACGCGGGAAGACCGGGAAACAGGGTGAGACTAGGGATCATCATCGGTGCCGTATGGATTTCATGCCCTTTTATACTAGACGCCTGAGCGCGCCAATCACCGGAATCAGTAGGGCGCATAGTGCTGCAACCGTTCGCTGACGTGACGCAAGGCGCGAGTCATGTATTTTTCGACCATGCTGCGCGACAGGCCCATCTCCCGGGCGATTTCGGTATGGGTCCAGCCTTCCAGACGGTGCTTGATATAGACCTGCCGGCATTTGGGCGGCAACTCCTCCAGCGCGGCGGCCAGCGCCTCGGCCAGTTGCTGATATTGGGCGCTGGAATCGGCGCCCGCCGTGGCGGGATGCTCCGCCCCGGCCAATTCATCCAGCGGAGTGATGTCGAGAACTTTACTGTGGCGGTACTGGCTGATTAAACGGTTGGAAGTGCCGCGCGCCATATAGGCGCGGGTATTGTCGATGGTGCCAACGCCATTCTTCAGCATCCCCAGCACGGTGTCGTGCATGGCGTCCTCGCCATCCTCCTTGCCCTGGCCGGCGCTCCGCCACGCGCCGATCAACTCGCTGTAGTGAGCGAGCCAACCTTTTTTGGGCTTGGCGGGGTGGGTCATAACGGGTTCCAGAGAGGGTATGTGGACTCAGCAACCACCCGATAATATCAATCATTCTCATTTAAATAAATACTGTCGGTGCGCCCGCAACGAAATAGCATGATATCGCCCCGGTCCCGGGGACAGACCAACGTGCGGTTTCGCGGCAAGACAGATCACCCTGACAGATGGTGCCCCGCATCACTTCAGGGGGTCTTGGCAAACAACGCCACCTCCGGCAAGCTCTTGAAGTGCGCATCGCAGGTCAGCAGCTCCGCGCCCTGCCGCCTTGCCGTCGCGTAGACGATGGCATCGGCGGTGGCCAGCTTGTATTCGCGGTGTAGGTCCGCTGCAAGCAGTGCGATGGCGGTGTCCAATGGCACCACGATGCACTTCTGCGTGTAGGCGATCACTTGGTCGGCCTGTTCCTCGCCGACCTCGCGCACCAGCCACTTCGACAGCTCAAGCTGCACGATGGTCGGCACGATGCACTGCGGCTTGTCCGGGAACTGCTTGCCCAGCTTCTTGCCCAGCGCGCTGCCGATGAGCCATTCGATCCAGGCCGAGGTGTCGACCACACGCAGGGGTGCCGTCATCAGTAGCGGTGCCTTCTCAGTAGCGATCTTGGCGGTCGCGGTAGTCGTCGGTGCGTGCGCCCTTGGCGATGCCGGCCAACTGAGTCAGTTCGGGCACCGGCATCACCAGCACGCCCTTGCCTTTGGGAATGAACACGAATTCCTGCCCGGCCTCCCAGTGCTGCTCTTCGCGCACGGCCTTGGGAATGGATATCTGGAACTTGCTTGACAAAGTGGCGGTAGCGGTCATTTTCGTACCCTCTTCGCATCGATCAATATTTGGTAAGAATACATCGCTTCGGCCTGAGAGGCCAGCCACTTCGACGAGTCGAGCTTTCTCCATCATGCGATCCCCATTCCCCGCTGCAGGCCAAAGGTCCAGGTCACGCCGCCGCCCCGCACCACCGCCGTCATGCCTTGCCCCAACCGTTGTTCCAGCACCGGCTTCCAGAGCACCAGGCTGAAACCCTGCCATCGTCAAGCATGACGCTACGGCGGTAGATACCGGTTACACGCTGACCGTCGGCTCCTCCGTGCATCCACTCAATGCCGTCATTGATCTGCTCGGCCAGGCCATCGAGCTATGGGCAAATCAATGACTCTGACCCTATCGATCGTTCCTCCGCGGGGCCGCCCCTTTAAGATGGCCATCAACACTGGCGGGAAAAAACACCTTGCCCCAGCTTTGCCATAGCCGGGGGGCGACGCGATGGATTCAGCCGCCCATGATGGGCTGCTTGGTAAGAGAGGTTATCCGAAGATTAATAGTTATATTTGAGCGAAACCATGAAGCTTCGTGGCATGCCATACATTCCAGTTTGAAAGTTTTGATTAAATTCTTCCAGATATTTCTTATCGAACAGGTTTTTGACGTGAAGTGATGCGGATAGATTTTCGCTGATATCATAGCGAGTCATGGCATTTGCTACGGCAAAGCTTGAAAGCGTATCACTGCCATATTTACGATTGGAGCGCCAATCCACTCCGCCGCCTATTGTGATTTTATTAAAGGCTCCAGGCAAACGATAGGTGGAGAATAATTTAAAACGGTGCATGGGAACAAAAGTTACAAGACGATCGTCATTTCGATCTCTGATGTCGTTATAGCTATATCCCGTGGCGAGTTGCCAGCCTTCTGCCAGCTCTCCATTGATTTCAAACTCTACACCTTCGGTTTCGGTGCCGTCTGCCGTATAGTAAATTGTTCTGTCGCTCCCGCTATACCAGGCGGCCTTGTTGTCTAGGTCCGTCTTGTATAATGATAAACTGGCATTCAGCCGCCCATCATAAAAGCTGGCTTTTACGCCTGCCTCGTAGCTGATACCTTCCTCTGGGTCAAGTGGCAAATAATTGATATCTCTGTATCTGGTAGGTTGGGGATTGAAGATTTTGGTGTAGCTGGCATAGAGCGCCCAAATGTCGTTCAGGTCATGCACGATCCCGACGTAGGGGACAAACATGCCCGTTTTTTCATTTTTGTTGTCGTCTTGCTGTCCGTGGCGTAGGTGAGGGAATCGGTATCATGTTTCCAGTCAGTTACACGGGTGCCCAGCAGAAGGCTGGTAGCATAGCTGAGCCGGAAGCGAGCACTCATATAGGCACTATATTGAGTTTCTTCGGTATCGGTTGAGCCTGTTTTGTTTATCTGGTCTGGTTTGGGCAGTAAATTGTAGTTGAAGTAATCGGGAACGTAATAACTGGCAGCGCCTGACCAGCGTACCGAGTATGAAGGAGCCTCTGTTTCCAAATCTGACAGGGTTATGCCGCCAATAAATTCATGCTCACGGCCAAATAGCGAAAAGGGGCCGGTCAGGTAAGCGTCAAAGGTACTTTGCTTGTTGGCCGGCTTATAGTGCAATGGCGCAGAGACAGTGCCTCCCTTCCCCGGATTGGTGAATGTTCTCTCTGCTCCAGTATATAGCTGAGATGACTCTGTCCTGGCATGGCCAATTTCCGCTTTGCCGATCCAGCCGGAGCTAAACTGCTGCTCAAGCGAGAGGAAGGCATTATTTACTTCATGATCAGCATATTGCCATGAAGGGCGACCGTTGTCCGAAGGGCTTTTTGTAGCTTTCTGCCCATTGGCATAGTACAGAGGTGTCTTAGCGGTTGGAGCTTCGGTATTTTGGGTGGTATGGCTGAAGCCCGCTGTCAGCAAGGTATTATCACCAATATCTATCTCACCGATGCCGTACAGGGTGTAATACTCCAGATCATAGTTATCGGTCCAGTCGCCCTGAGTTTTGTAGTCGGCAACAACACGACCACGGATATTGCCGCTTTCCGTCAGGGGGCCGGAAATATCCAGACCAGTGCCGTAGCGATCCCATCTACCGGCTTCTGCGCTGAGTTTGACCTGAGGAGTATAGGTGGGACGTTTGCGAACCATATTAACGGTGGCGGCGGGAGTACCCAGGCTATTCATCAAGCCGGTGGCACCACGGACAATTTCGACACGGTCATAGATTGCGCTATTCTGCAGATAGTGTTGCATTGAGGAAGAAGACTGTATCCCATCAATCTGAAAACTATTAAGTTGGCTACCTCGTGAATAGATTACGGGCGTTTGCGTACCATAGCCAACCGTGCGAAGGACTTCGATCCCAGGGGTTGCCTCCAAAACATCTGTAAGGGTTTGCAGCTGTTGATCATCCATTCGCTGTCTCGTAATGACAGTAATCGGCTGCGGGGTTTCCTTCTGCGACAGGTTGAGGCGTAAGGCACTGCTGGTTGAGCCGGTGGTGTAGGAACCGGTGCCCTCGGTGGTAGAGCCAATTGCCTTACCGGAGATCATGACCGGTGACAACATGATCGCCTCACCCAGCTCCCGCAACACGTACTGCCCCTGTTCATTGCGCTGTGCCTGCAAACCCATCCCCGCCAATAACTGCTGCAGTGCCGCCTGCACCCTCATACGGCCCTGCACGCCGGGGCTGCTTTTGCCCTGAGCCAGCTCGCTGGCGCCGACAAAGAAAATGCCGGCCTCGGAGGAGAAGCGGGTCAACACCGAGGAAAGCGGACCGGCGGAAATGTCGTAGTGGCGCGCATCATCCGCCTGCGTCACCACAGCGGCATCGCTCTGAGCATGCGCGGCGGGCGCCCAGCCAAAACCCGCCAGCAGACTGGTTACCAGGCCCAGCTGAACAGCCAGCGCCAGAGGGCGCACAACCCAGTTGGCGGCGCCAGGTTGCCGTGGTGGCGTACGAAGTGACACTGGTAAATCGGGAGTCGTTTGGCTGCTGGCCATAATGCGCTTTTCCTAAGATTGATTGATGGGTAGTGGCGAGCATTGCATCGTCGATGCTGTTTGCTCTTCTAACCTGTTAATCAATCGAGTCGGCAAAAAGCGGAACCACTATTTAGAAGAAGAACGTTTAAAAAAGATTTTTTCCCCGGCGCGGGCGGACTTACTGCTCCGCCTCGATACTCACCCACCAGGGCAAGGTACGGCGAATACGCACGGGGAGTGCGGCGGCAAGCATGTTCAGACTGTCGTCGGTATCGTTGATGGGGAAGTTGCCGAACACACGTAGATCCGCCACTTCCGGGGCGACACCCAGATGGCCGTTGCGATAGCGACGCAGTTCCTCCACCACCTCACGCAGAGGGATGTCCTGAGCCACCAGCATGCCGCGGCTCCAGGCTTCGCGAGCAATATCGGCTTGCTGAACACCCCCCAGAGCATCCGGGGTGAAACGGGTCTGTTGTCCAGCTTGCAGGATGGCCTGCGCGCCCTTGTGGGTGCGGGCTTCCACCGCGCCTTCGTACACGGCCAGAAAGGTGTGTTCGCCGTCAAGCCGGACAGTAAAGCGTGTGCCCAGCGCCCGCAGGCGACCCTGGGGCGTTTCCACAAAAAACGGTCGCAACGGGTCGCGAGCGGTGTCGATAAGAATTTCCCCGGTCACCAGCTGCACGCGCCGCTGGCGGTTGTCGTAGTCCTGATTGATGGCGGTGGCGGTGTTGAGCCAGATACGGGTGCCGTCGGACAGCGGCACCTCGCGGGTTTCGCCAGTGACGGTGTGGTGGTCGGCGCGCCAGACCTGTGCCATCAGGGGCAACGGCGCGTGACGCCAGCTGGCCCAGCCCAGCAGCCCGGCACCCGTCAACCCAGCCAACCCAGCCAACCCCGCCAGCACACGGCGGCGCTGTATGAGCCGCGTATTGGCCTCCCACAGGCCGTCGGCAGTGCGACGAGAATCGGAGGTGGTTTGAATGGGTGCGAAGCGGCGGCTGAAGGATTCGACATAACTCCAAGCCAGGCGGCACTCCGGGCCGCTGTCCAACCAGGTGCGCCAGCGCGCACGGTCGCCCTCGGCCGCTTCTTCCGATTTGAGCAGGGCGTACCATTCGGCGGCCTGCTCCATGGCTTGGTGTGACGGAGCGGTCGGCACGGCATGAGGTGGGGGCGCTATGCTCTTCATATCATGGATCAAGCCAGACCGGGGGCGAGCAGGTCGGCGGCGGTATCGCGGGCCTGCAACTGCATGCACTTGAGCATGGCCTGGGCGATGTACTTGCGCACCATCCGCGTGGAGACACCCAGCTCCTCTGCCACTTCCTGCTGGCTCATCTGACAGGCTTCGGTGAGAAGAAAGGCCCGGGCGGCCTTAGCCGGCAGATCGAGCAGCAAGGTGCCCACCTCCTGCAAGGCTTCCAGCACCATGGCCTGGTGCTCCGCCGAGGGCGCGAACTCCTCAGGCCGCGCAGCCAAGGTATCGAGCCAGGCCTGCTCGATCTCGCGGCGGTGCCAAAGGTTGATGCACATACCCTGCGCCATGGTGCGCAGGTAGGCGCGCGCTTCGCCAACACTGCCGAAGCCACGCGGAGCGGGTTTGAGGATGAGACGCAGGAACACATCGTGGGCCAGATCGGCCGCATCGGGCGTACTGCCCAGGCGTCGCGACAACCACGACTTCAGCCAGCCGTGGTGATCGTCGTACAGTGCCTCGATGGTGAATAACACGCCCCGCGGTGCGTTCATGGCGGCCTCATGCCTGATAGTGCAAATGATTCTCAATCGTATCATAGAAAGGTGCATTTGGACAAATAGTCGCGAGCGTCAGCCGATGCTGGGCCCGCGTTGGCGACCGACTTCCCACCTGATAACGGTGCCACGAACCACCGCCGACAGGGTTTGCCCCAGCCGCTGTTCGAGCACTGGCTTCCAGGGCACCAGGCTGAACCCTTTCCCGTCGTCGAGCATGGCGTAGCGCCCGCTGGCAAGCATGACGCTACGGCGGTAGGTACCGGTTACACGCTGATCGCCGGTTACCGGGTGGTGCGCCAGGCCGGTTTCCGCCGCAATGTCCTGGCCGGCCTTTGTCAGCTCCCGATTGCGCAGCGTCGCCAGCAGGTTGCGAGCCAGGATGAGGCGCTGCCCGCGCCGCTCGGCCAGCCCCTGTTCGGCCAGGAAGTCGCCGCGCTGTTGCAAGGCATCCTTGACCTCGCGCCCAAAACCCATCTCGCCCAATCCCTTGCCACCGCCGATCAATTGTTGATCCAGCCAGGTCGCGCCGATCACGCGGGCCTGCCGCTCGATCGGCAGGTGTGATTTCAGCTCCACGGCCACGCCGCCCAGGCGCTGTGCATCGTACTGACGGCCACGTTCTGGCAAGTCGTTGGGCACTTGCCAGACGCCTTCGGCCAATCGCTCCACCAGGCCGGCGCGGCGCAGGGCTTCCAGTCGTCGCACATGGGCTTCGACCATTTCGTGCGGATGACGGTCTGAGTGCGGCTGGGCCTTGGTAATCGCCAGATGATGATCGGTGCGGTAGATGCCATCGATGGCCAACGCGGCGATGGTCTTGTCCGCCGCACGCACGGCAGTTGAGCCTTTGATTTCCACGACAGCCCCCGTCGGATACTGCTCCAGTTCCGTCCTGGCTGGCAGCGCCACATAGTGCGCCTTGCCATCGGTGCCATCGACGATCAAATAGCCCTTGTCGTACAGCTCGTCAGCCAGTCCCTTGCCGGCCACGCGGCCGACAACGGTGCGGCCATCCTCGCCAGGCTGGAACACAGCCAGTTCGCGCGGCTTGCCGCTCATGGCCCGTTGCATGGTGCGGATGATGTCGCCATGTTCACCCATCGCCCGCAGCGTGGGTTCGGCATCAGAATGGACGGCCCATACGCCCTGCATCTCGCTTGCCAAGCCCATGCGCTGCAAGCGTTGCAGGCGCCCCACCAGCAGCAGGCGCTGGCGTTGCAGTCGGGGTTTCTCCTCCAAATGCGCGATGCGCATCACGCCATCCACGGCCTCGCGCTGCAAAGTGCGATCCAGCCCCGTCCATCGCTCCTGATCGACTTCACGCTGCATGCCGCGCTGGATCTCCAGTTCGGTACGCGGCCCCAGCCATTCGGTCGCCAGTTCCGAGGCCCGCTCGCGCATACCCTGGCTGATGTAGTCACGGGAGATGATCAGGTCTTTGCCCGTGTCATCCTTGCCGCGCAGAACGACGTGCGTATGCGGGTTGTCGGTGTTCCAGTGATCCACCGCTACCCACTCCAGCCGGGTACCCAGATCGGCTTCCATGCGCGCCATCAGGTGGCGGGTGTAGGTGCGCAGGCCGTCGAGCTGTTCGGCATCCTCGGGCGAGACGATGAGGCGAAATTGATGCCGATCCTCCCGGCCCCGTTCCTCAAAGGCAGCCAAGTTGGCATCATCGGTCGCAGGGCCATAGGCGTTGCCTGGTTCACCATCGCGCCCCACACCTTCGCGCTCGATATAGCGCAGGTGCGTAGCCGTCGAACGCGGCCCGGCCCTGGCGAGATTGACCAGCCGGGTCTTGATGGTCACACGCCGGGAACCAGCGGTGATGGAAGCGCCGGTAAAGCGCGCCGCCGTGTGGCCGCGCCCCAGCCGGGCACCGGGTCGATGGCCCGCCTTGGCGGCCTTGACGCCAGCCTTGCTCGTCTGGCGCAGCACCTGACTGATAAAGGCATCGCCGTGCTGCTTGGGCGCTCCTGGACGGAAGCGGAAACGGTCATCATCGTTATGGCTCATGCGATACCCCCATCCAAGGCTGTCGCAGCCAAGCGTGCGAGGCACGCGCTTGGCTCAATGCTGACAAGGCATTGGCGATCCTCGCGGCACGGTGCCGCAACCGGCGCGTGCCGCGCCACCCCCACGTGCAGACTGCTTTTTCGCGCAACAACGTGCCGCGACCTTTTATCTTGCCCTCCGCCTTTGCCCCTCGCTGTCGCTCCTGGCATCGGCGGTCCGGCGGCGCTGTGCTGCTGGCAGCCAGCCCGTCGGCGAACGCGTCCACAGCCAAAGGCTGGACACGATCGAGGCAAGACGTCTGCACATTGGATGGCTGCGCAAAGTGCGGTGTGAATGCACCCGCACTGCATGCACGACAACATGACAGCAGCCACTTGGACGACGCATCCGATGACACGATGAGATGCACAGCAACGTGCAACGAATTGACGGCCATCATGGACGACTCTCCAGCCATACCGGATGCGCTACGCCGATCACGGCGGACGCGCTGACCGGGCCGAAATAGCGGCTGTCGAAAGACGCCGGATTGGTCGCACTCAACAGGAACAGTTCGCCCTCGGCCAGCGGTCGGCAATGCTGCCAGAATGGCAGCGGTCGGCCCAGCCGATCAGCAGGCAGCACGGCGGCCGAAGGCACGCCGTCGATGCGCACCTGACCAGCGATGATGCAGACATGTTGCGGCGCGACCGCGCCCACCCGTTTGAGCAGCGGAATATGCGCGGGCAGGTAACCGCGCTGGGCGGCCAATGTGGTGGCATCAGCCGGAAGATGGGTCACGACGATGCTGCCCACCGACAAAGGAGGATGCAACGAGTCGGCCTGGTGTGAAAGCGGTTCGACGCGATACCAGCCAACCGCCACGCTGTCGGACGGGTTGTAGATCAGGCGCGGTAGCGGCGGCACAAAGGACGCCCAGGCCAGCGCCGCGAGGCCGCAGACGGACAAGCCCGCGAGCACAAGGCGAGCGCGCCGGCGTGAGCGAAGACGCGGCACGCCGCCAGTAGTGCTGGCAACGGTGGATTGAACGGTCATGACAGCCCCCTCCCGGCCAGCCAGGCAGCATGCCGCTCGGCGGTGTAATCGGGCAGCACCAGTCCTGCCGCAAGCCGGTTGCCCAGCGTGTGCCAGTACGCGGGCGACACGTCGATGGCGGCAATGCCCAGTGCCTCGATGCCGTCGATCCGTTCCAACACGACGCGCACCTTCTGTTCGCCCTCGGCGTGCAGCAGCAGGCGCGCGCCGGGCTGCACGCCAGGGATGCGCTGCACCGCGTCCAGCGGTGTGCAAGCCTGCATCACCATGAGCTGCCAACGGATCGTTCCGTAGTGATTGGATTCCCAGCGGATACGGCAAAACATGGACGCTGGCAAAAACACCGCACAGCGCCGCCAGCGGTCAAGCTGTAGGGTGCGGGCAGGTTCGCCGAAGCGCAGATAGAGGTTGATGCGCTGGTTTACGAAAGCCAACGCCACACGGGTCAAAGGCATGTTGCCGACATGGCCAGCACGTGCGCACAACGAAGGCGATGACACGTTCGTTGTCCCTGAAGGTTGTGTTGTCATTGAGGTTTCTCCGGGAACGCGTGTTCCAGTAAACCGCGCAGCAGCTCGGCTACCGTCACGCCTTGCGTGAAGGCTGAAACCTTGATGCGCGCCCGCATGGCGGGTGTGATGTCGATGGTCAGGCGGGCCGTGTAGAGGTCGCCTTTCTGGAGGTCGGCAGTATCGCCCTGGCGAATCCACGCCTCGGCGTGCGGATTCGTGGGCGGGCGCGCACCGATGGTGATGCGCTTGCCCGTGCGTTTGCCGACAGATTTGTCGTTTGCGCTGCTCATGACGACCACCGCAATAGTTCATCCACCAATGCGGTGATTTCGCGTGTGGCGGCGCTGTCCGGTGCCAACTCGCGGGCAAGCCGACCCGCCGCCACGCTGTCGGCGAAGACGATGCGTTGCCGAACCTCGGCGCGCAGCGCCGGTAGCGGTTGATCGGCCAGCGCCTGGCGCGCTTCACGTCCGATCACCGTGGTGCTGACACGGCGATTGATGACGAAGGCAGCGGCAAGCTGGGGTCGGAACACCTGCGCCTCGCGGATCAGCGTCACCATCTCAGTGCTGGCCCAGAGGTCGTAGGGGCTGGGTTGCACCGGAATCAGCACGCAATCGGCTGCGAGTAGCGCGGAGCGCGCCAACGCGGCGATTCGGGGTGGCCCATCAATGACGACGTGATCGGCCCGCCTAGCAAGTTCTGGCGCTTCCTGATGCAGGGTTTCCCTTGCCAAGCCCACCGCACTGAACAGCCGGGGCAGCCCTTGCTGACTACGCCGTTGTGTCCAGTCCAGTGATGAGCCTTGTGGATCAGCATCCAGCAGAATGACCTGCTGACCTCTGAACGCCAGTTCCCCGGCGACATGGGTGGCGAGTGTGGTCTTGCCCACGCCGCCTTTCTGGTTGAGTAAGGCAATGATCATGGCGTAGCCCTCCAATCTGGAAAGCTGGCCTGTTTTTGCCTTGCCGAACGGGGTTGGTTTTGGGGCTGTTTTTGCCGTTGGGGTTGCGGTGTTTTTTGCCTTTTGGCAGTTATCCATCGCAATGGCGCTGCTCTACTAAAAGTTAGAGTAGTTAAGTTAGTAATGTTAGGGGGCACGCAAACCCGCGCCGTTATTGGCGTTGCGGGGTTTTCGTACTCCTGATAGCACGATAGCCGTACTCCCGATAGCACGATACCCCTTACTCCTGATAGCACGACACTATTCACAGCTTGTCCCGCAGTTATCCCCGTGCCGTGAGCGGCACGGGTCGGAACGTCAGCAATTCGATGCGATCCTTGGGAATGCACACGATGCCCAACTCGTACCCGGGCAAGGATTGCTTGTCCACCAAAGCGCGCAAGTCGTAGGCGAAGTCCGAGAAGCGGCTGCTGCTGCCCGACTTGCGGTGCAGGTGCCGGAAGTCGAACTGCCAGCCATGCTCCTGCTTGCCGCCATGCTTGCGCACCAGACGGTACAGCCAGCGTTCGATACCACCGGTCAACCGGAAATACGCTGGGTCGATGGTCAACACTAGGGCGGCATCGAGTACGCCCGCATAGAACCAATCCGGTAGGATCAGTTCGATGCCCAGCGGCGTGCCGCTGGTGTCGGCCAATTCCTTCCATTCGTTGATCCACGAGAAGCGATGCAGTCGCCGCCCCGTGGTCTCGCGGATGGACGTGGCCACCGTGGTCGATTGCAGCCGATCCAGTGCGGCCTTGAGGCGCTGGTAGTCGCGCGAACCGGTGCCGCGCCCAATGAAGCGCAGGATCTCGTAAGGTGTGGCGCGCATCAGGCGCGAGGTGGTCAAGCCTGCGTCCTTCGCCTCCACGATCTGGCTGGCTGCCCAGATCAGGATGTCTGCATCCCAGATCGTGGCAATGCCGTGTCCGGCCGTGCCCTCCACGCGAATGGCGATATTGCCGCTGCGAAAGTCGATCGGCGCAGTACGCCGCGACTTCGCCAGCGAGAAGAACGGATAGGCCATCAAGTCCTGAGCGTCGCGCGGCGCCATGTCGCCCGGCAGTGCACGGAACAGATCGAGCTGTTCCCGCTGCTGCACTGGCCGCTGCCGGGATGGCAGCGATGGGCTGGACATGGCGATGGCTACCGGCGCGCCGACGATCAGCGGCCATCACGATAATCACCCGCGTGACGCTCGG
Organism: Pseudomonas sp. FME51; assembly: GCF_014897305.1. Lineage (NCBI taxonomy): Bacteria > Pseudomonadati > Pseudomonadota > Gammaproteobacteria > Pseudomonadales > Pseudomonadaceae > Pseudomonas > Pseudomonas sp. FME51. The sequence goes on from NZ_JABUYN010000010.1 coordinate 155,829, forward strand.
CGTATTCGGGATCTGACGTCGCTTCATAGCTGCGCGCATCGGCCCAGGCATTGAGGTCGGCCACGGCGTACATGACGCGGCGACCGAACTTGCGGAATTTCGGCCCGCCGCCGATTACGCGCTGCTTCTCCAGCGTGCGGGGCGACAGCCGCAGGTAGTCGGCGGCCTCGTCATTGGTCAGGTAGCGTTGAGGTTGCGCGGTCGCGGTGACGGCAGCGGTAGCGGGTCGAACAGGTGCGGGTCGCATGAGATAGACCTCCATCGGTCAGGGAAGCCCGGCCACACAGCGCGACCGGATGGAGGTAGTCTCAAGAAAGTGATGCGTTCTGCTCAGGGTCGTTTTGCAGGGAGTGCAGAACGACCCTCCCCAGGGGATTCGATCTGTGCCAGACGGCGATAGCCGCCGCCCATCAGCGCGTTACCACGTCGCACCAAGCGGCGCACCTTCGAGCGCAGGCCACCGTCGGTGTACCAGCCAGCAATCACCGCATCAGCGCCGAACAGTCCTTCGGCCACCTCGCGCAATGACGCCCCCGCCAGGGTGGCGTCAAGCGCCTGCAAGGTGTGTAACTCCAGCAGTGACGCCGGAGATGGCCGCGGCTTGGCTGCTGCAAGCACGGCACCGATGGCCAGCTTGTCCAACTCCGTAACAAGCATCTGATAACGCGGGTTAGTCGTGATGCAGGCACGGATGGCGTAGACGAAGGCCATGCCATCGTCCAAGCCCGGCGCGAAGGCCAGCCGCACGCAATAGTCTGGCGACTGCGTGACCAGCACGAGCCGCTTGCCATCATGAATCAGGCGCTTGTCGCCAGGAATGCGCCAGAACTCGAAGACCAGGGCATCCGGCGGCGGGTCAGCATCCGGATAGAGCTGCACCACACTATCGTGATCGGGGAACCAAGCCGGGTGCGCGTTGCGTGCATCCAGGCCGGGATCTTCCAACACGCGCAAGCCCCAGCGCTTGGCGGCGTCTGGCCGACGACGACGGCGCAGCCAATCGTGCCGATAATCGGGATGGCGGCGCAAATACTCCCAGGCCAAGGCGAGGCCATCAAGGTGTAGCACGTAGAGATACGCGGCGGTCGGATACCAGTGTTTCGCGCTCGGGTCTGCCATGACGTCACCTCCTGTCGATCAGCAGGAACATCGCCACGGGCGTCGAAATGCAAAAACTACGGCGTCATCGGTAATCCGTCATGAATGGCTGGGTAAACTGGTGCTGTCAAGACCGATTGGCTCCGAAACGCTGCATGGATCGTCCGAATGCGACGGCTGTGCAACCGGAAAATGGCCCACAGCACTGGATAGCGTGCCGCAGCCCGCGCCAAAGATCGTGACTGTTTACAGCAGAACCCACCGTTTCGGTGCAAGAGTGCGGATTCAGACCGGCCCGGTCTGGAGTGAGACGAGAATAGTCTCAATGTGCCCAGCCTTACCAGGCTGCGAACGGCTTCGATCAATCAACGATAGAACCGTTGGCCTGCGCCAGCCGCACATAGTCTGACAGTGTGCGCGTGGCCTGGAAATACCGATCCCGCATTACCGGCTGCTGGCGTGGGCCGACAATAGACGCCAAATCGGACAACTTCACATGGCCCAGCTCGGGCATGCCTAGCCCCAAGTCGATGAGGCCGTAGGCCGTATCGCTGTCGGTGGGATCGAGTGCCGCCAGCAGCCAGGTGACGTGCGCGTCAGGGGTAAATAAGCGAACGACCGGCAACGGGTCGATGGTCAAGCCTTCGGCACGGGCCTGGCCGTGGACAAGCAGGCGTTCGTGCTCCTGAGGAGTAATGAGTTCATTGGTCATGGCCGTAGTCCGTGCGAGCCCTCGTGCAAAAACCGGGATGTGGTTTGTGTCAAATCATTAGAACCGTACAGGCGTAAAGACGCTTTGGCGCAAATAATGGAAAGCACGATTGTGGTTCTCCCAGTTTGAGGAAATCCACACAAGCGGCTTTCCGTAAAGACACAAAAACAGAGGTAATTAGATGAATGAGTTAAAGATAACGTGGTTTTAATTGTGCCGCCAAACGACGCTTCTGTCTATGCAGAAACGATCCATCCAGCGCGGCCGGCCCGCCGGCGCGACCACCTTTGACGCCGAGTTGGCCCAAGCCTTCGGCGCGGCGGTGCGTGCGTTGCGCACGGAGCGCGGCATCGCCCAGGAAACGCTGGCGAACCTGGCCAACATCGAGCGTTCCCACATGGGCAAGATCGAGCGTGGCGAGCACATGCCCACCTTGGCGATCATCTTCAAGATTGCCAAGGCGCTTGAATGTAGTACCACCGTACTGATGAGCGAGACTGAAAGCCGTATCCAAGCGGCGGAACTGTAGGCGTTTTGGGTAAGCAAAGCGCGCAGCGCCATCGGCGCGAAGACGTGAGGGATTGACGCCGAATGGCCGTGACGGTGAAATCGACACGGGGCGCAGCCCGAAAGCCCGGCGGCGCATCGCGCCGACACGCGATAACTAGAAATGTTGTGGTAATTTGAAGTTATGGTGCCTGCTTCTGACGATTAACCGCATCTTCAACAGATGGAATTGGTTCCCCGTAGTAATCACGAACCAGATCTTCACGATAGGCTCTAAGACCTACAAACGGCGCATCTGGCTGCGCTCCCGGGGGAAGAAAACAGATAATAGCGCCCGTGTTCATTCTTTTTTCGTATACCTCCAACGTAATCAAAAAGGCTCTTAGCGCAAAGCGAGGGAGGCCACGGATTGCCCACCTGTCAGGATCAAGTTGAGCGTCTCGAAAAACCCGCTCGGCGTGATGGCGAGAAAAAGTGAGCGGGATCAGGTGCTCTTTGAATCCAGGTACGCTGGCTCCATAGTGCGACCCAGTAACTTTTCCGTCACGCATTTCCATGATTATCCAAAAAGGCTCACCGACATAATCTGCGTCAGGCAAAGCGACAGTCTTGAGTCGTTGACCTATCAAAGCGGTAAACGATGGCAGATCATCAAAACGGAGTGGAAGGATATCGTGATATTTTGCATATCCCTCTGCACCGCTTTGATACCCATTTCGCGACACAACGACGCCAGTGATGTTTCCAATATCACGCAGCTTGGATTCAAACTCCTGTATTTGGCCTTTTGATACCGGTCTTGCCCAGTCCTTGCACTCTATGGCAACCCGGTGACGAATACCTGCTTTCGTGAATTCATAGTACACATCCACTTCATGCTGTTCGCCCGACTTTCCCATCATATAAACCGAGTTGCCAACCACAACACCTTCATCTCGCATATTAAGAAGGAAGGTATAAATACTCTGCACATCGTTCTCGAATGCTATTCCAGGTTTCATTGATAAATGCCGTTGACCATTGATGAGTAATTGAGCCACAAAATATAGCGTAAACCATGGAATATCTACCACGTCCGCCACTACCAAGAACCAAGACATCCACCGCATATCCAGGCAACTGAGATGTAGGATTTCGAGCAAGCAAAGCGCGCCGCGCCGCAGGCGCGAAGGCGTGAGGGATTAACGCCGAATGGCCGTGACAGCGAAGTCGGCATGGGGCGTAGCCCGAAAGCCCGGCGGCGCTGTGCGCCGACACGCCCGATTTGAGTACGGCCATCACCCACGCAATGTTTTGACCCATGAAACGGGCAACACCTTATGAAGCACTTTGTCATCCTCTCAGGCTGTTCTGGCGGCGGTAAATCCACGTTACTGTCTGAACTTCATCAACGCGGCCATGCCGTGGTCGAAGAACCTGGCCAGCGAATCGTCCAGGAAGAAACCCGTATCGGCGGCCAGGCCCTGCCATGGATCGACATGGCTGCGTTTCTGCGTCGAGCTATCGACATGGCGCTGGATGACCATGCCAACGCCCGGCACAGCAGCCAGTGGACGTTCTTCGATCGGGGGCTGATTGATGCGGCGTCGGCGCTTGAAGAGCTGACCGGCGAACCGCTGCTGGCAACCCTCGGACAGACCCACCGCTATCATCCGCACGTGTTTCTGGCACCGCCTTGGCCGGAAATCTATGCTACGGATGCGCAGCGCCGCCACGGCATGGACGTCGCATTGGTCGAGTACGACCGGCTCCAGCGTGTATACCCCTCGCTGGGCTATGAGATCACGCTATTACCCAAAGTCGATGTGGCGGCGCGTGCCGATTTTGTACTGAGTACGTTAGCGCAACAGTGACAGGCCATTTGGCCGTTCACGCTCGACTGCCATTGCTCTGCTGTTTGATAGTGCGGCCCCATGGCCGCCTGAAAGCCAGCACGCTTTCACTGAACAGCTTACGAAGGAAGCTGCGCTTGCTGGATAGTTGAGGCGCATTCAGCCAATTGCTGTATTTGGCTGAATGCGCGGAAAATCCGCGCAAGATACTTGCGCGCCGCCACGCTGCCGCCTGATTGAAGGCGGCAGCGTGGCGGTTTTGGCTTTTGGGCTGTAACACCAGGCGCGGCCACGGCCGCGCCCGGATTTTGCGAACAGCACAAAGCCCCGGCGCACGTCCTTGTACGCTGGGACTTTGCTTCCTGCTTTACGCGGCCAGTTCTTCGGCTTCGCGTATGATTGCTGCGGCGCTGTCCTGCGCGTCTTCCGCGTTCTCGTCGCCATCGTCTTGCTGGCCGTGGACTTCGCTTTCTTCCTGCGCTCTGTTTTCCATATCCTCGGCCTTGAACACGGCAGGCATCCAGCCGGTTCCGTCGGCCAGCCGTTCGGCTTCGCTGGCTATGTCGGTCTTCTTGAGCTTCGCCAGCCGGGTAACATGCTCCGGTGCGAACTCGCCCACGGCATCCAGAATCACGGCCTTGGAAACGTGTTTAAAGTAGCCTTCGGCGGTCGGCTTCCACCATGCGGCCATATCCAGCCCCACGGCCTGCGCCAGTTCCGCACCCGGTTGGTGTGGCGTGGCGCGCGGCGTCACCACGTCCACCGTTGCGGCCACGCATACCGCCAGCAACTGCACCAGTTCATCCTGCGATGTCGCCAGCAACGCGGCGAACAGTTCCGCGCTGTCCTCGGGCAGTTTCCCACCCACAATCTGCTGCAATTTACGCAATGCGACGGCGGCGGGCGACTCCGGCCAATCCGGGGCTATGCTTTCCAGCCGGTCCTGCACGGTCAGGCGCATATCCAGCGGCAAGCCATCGCGATGGTATCGGTCACGCTGCAAGACAGCCTGCACCATGCCATGCACCACGGCGGCCAGCGCCACCTGCGGATGCCGGGCCACTTCGATTTGCAGCGCGGCAGTGCGGTGGGCGCTCAAGCGTTGCGCCAGCCGGTCGGACATGGATGCAGCCTTGGGCTGGTCGTCGTCCTCACCGTCGTTGCCGTTCGTATCATCCTCGCCGTTGAAGCCTTGGCGCAGCCGCTCCAACGTGCGCATTGCGCGGGCTTCGGCTTCGCGCATCAGTCCGCGATGCACAACAATCTGACCTTGCCGGTCAAGGGTAACGATGGCACCGGCAGCGGCTTTCACGTTCGGGCTGTAATCCTGCAAGCGATCTTCCAGCGCCTGCAATTGCTCGCCCATGCGGTCGCCTTCTTCCTGCAAGGCGTCGGCCTTTTCCTCGTCGTCTTCGTCCAGCGCATCCAGAGCTTCACCAATGGCCTGCATCTTGATTTCCAGCTTGTCGATGCGTTCACTTTCCCGCTTGGTGGGGTTGCGCCGCTCTCTGGGTGCCTGCTGGAACGCTTGCAAGTCGGCATAGGTGGCGGCGGGTGTGGCATCCACCCATGCCCAGCCTTCGGCGCGAACGGCGGCGGCGTGGCTGTCCAACTTGTCGCACACCAGCGTTTCCAGCAGCGCGGCATCGGTCAGATACACACCTGCATCACCTTCTGCGAACAGGTCGCGGCGGATACCACCCCCTGCGGCCTCGTAGGCGTCCAGCCCCACGAAACGCACCAGCACATGAGAGGCGTCGATTTCACGCTCGGTCAAACGTTCGCGCAAGGCGTGGGGGCTGCGCTGCCATGCCGGCGCATCATAAAAGGCCGCTTCCTGCGCGGTGTGGTCATCGGTGATGGCAAGAGCCATCAACTGGTCAAGGTTCACGGCATCGGCGCGGTAGTCCGCCATCAGCCGGGGCGACACGTTCGCCAGTTTCAAACGGCGCTGCACCACCAGCGGCGTGACGGCAAAATCAGCGGCGACATCCTCAATGGGTCGGCCTTCCAGCACCAGCGCAGCGAAGGCTTCAAACTGGTCTGCCGGGTGCATGGCTTCGCGCTGCACGTTCTCGGTCAGGCTCACCGTGCGGGCGCTGGCATCAGCCACCAACAGGCAAGGCACCTCCCAATCCTTGGCGATGCGGCGCTTCTTCGCCAGCAGCTTCAACGCGGCTAGCCTGCGGCCACCGGCCACGACTTCGTAATGTTTGCCATCGGCAGCAAGAATCACGGTCAGGTTTTGCAGCAAGCCCACGCGCTCGATGCTCGATGCCAGCGCGTCGATGGACTGGCCTGCGGTCTTGCGCACGTTACGGCGTGAGCGGCGAAGCTGCGACAGCGGCGAAGCTGCGACAGCGGCACCAGCAGCATGTCTTGCGAAGGCTGTACCGGGGTGACGGTTTGCAGGGCTTGGGCTTCGGTATGAGTAATGGCGTTCATGATGTAGCTCCTATCGGTTCAAAAAGGGAAACAGCGACAAAACAAGGGAATGGATGGAGGGACTGCGCCCCTCCGGGTCGGAAATCAGGCTTTCAACTGGCGCATACCATCGGCCAGCAGCCACAGGGAACGGTTCAGGCGAATATCGGAATCAATGCCTTGCACCGCTCGGGTGCTTTGGCGGCGACCGTTGGCGCTACGGCCACGCAATCCGCCTTTGGTGAGGTTTTCCTGTACGCGGTTAAACGCCATCCACAGATCGGGGCGGCGGTCGTCATAGCGGCGCGGCATCAGAATCTGGCTTTCGGTGATGGGCGCGGGCTTGTCTGGGTCGTCGTACTTCAAGGCCAGCGCGGCGCGGGCGAATATTTCCGCTTCGCCTTCGTCCAGGGTGATAGCCTGCATGGCTTCGCGGGACTCCTGCGCTCGTTCAAAGCCGCTCAATACTTCGTAAGCGCCTTCAATAACCTGTCCGGTCACATCGCCTTTATGCGGAATGCGAACATCGGCCACGGTGTCGCCGCATACAAGGCCATTGGCACAGACAAAGCGGAATGCGCCCGCCAGCATCTGGTAACTGCTGGTGCCATCGTGGGAGTTCAAAAGGATAATTTCGTTGGCGATGCTGTCATTCACCTGATTGGCATGACGCAATCGAATCATGTGTTTGGTATGGTCGCGCCGATCTTCGTTACGCACGCGGGTTTGCGTCACCATGAAAGGCTGAAACCCTTCTTTCCGTAGTTCCGTCAGTACGGCAGCCGTGGGGATGTAGCTGTAGCGTTCTGAACGGCTTTGGTGTGGCGCGTCGGCATAGATGGACGGCACCACGGCTCTTATCTGGTCATCAGACAGCGGGTAATCACTACGCAGTACCGGGGAACGGGAAGCGAAACGGGATGCAAGCATGGTCTTTCTCCTGACAAAAAGGGTTTGCTGTTCAAACCGCACACCGGATTCCTAGATTCGGAGCCCAGCCTTTCGGCTGTTCGGTGCGGTTGGCACGAAGAACCCGGTTAGCCTCGTTGCCACCGTCTTTCCTGAGTTCATCGCCCGCGACGGTCAGGAGTCCACGGACGTGGGCCGTCAAGGAGGAAGCGTCAGGTTGGTGCGGCCCGCAGGCGAAGCCGAGGACACGGCCTGGCGCGCCTTGACGGCACGCGGACACGGGCTACAGTCGCGGACAAGGTGATGAGGTCAGGAAAGATGGCTGGACAGGCAACGGCCGCGTTGTGTGCCGACTGCACGCAAGCGAAGCGCGCAGGCCCGAAGCAGGGATGCCGGGCCGTAGGCGTCAGAGATGTGCAAGGCTGGCGAGAGCCAATCCCTTTAGGGATGAGCGGATAGCGAACCTGGAGCAGCGTGGTCCGCGAAGCGGAGACGCACTGCTCCGATTCGTTTATCATTCACTTGAAAGTTTTGGTTACTTGCGATCAGGAGCGGACGCTGCTCCTTTAAGGGTGCCACAAGTTGTAGTAACGGTCGGACGGCTTTGATAGTTCACCATAACAAACAGGTTGCCCGGGAATAATCGGCTCACGCGCGAATACAGGTGACGTAAAGCGGATAAATTAGTCCTCGTCACGCCAAAAGAAGAGGAATGGAATTGGCTTTCTTTACAGATGATGAGATCGGCTCACTTCATATCACCAATATGATCCTTCACGTGGTGGGCGATGGTGTATTCTCGCCTGAACCGGCACGCGCAGTCGAACACGAGGAGTTTTTTATTGCTCGAATTCGTGATACTGACGTGTCTCCAGTCTACGGCTTTGACGAAAACTCAAATACCAAGGCGCAGATCGAACGAATTGCAACTGATGCTGTGAGCTTCGAAGAAGGAGCTCAGGAATTATCGCGTGAGTTTTCGCGTTTGCATGTAGGTAGTAGCCGTGATGGGGCATTTTTCATCTTTGAGCTTTCCACGCACGATCCAGAAACAAAAATATATAGCTTCGTTAAGTACGACTATCGAGAGGCCATTGAACAAGCAGGAGTAGATGAAGGCGGCCTGCTGCGGCGAATTGTTACGGCGTTCATTGCGGATAAAAAAGCCATTCAGAAGTCAACCGTCATACGTGTGACTAGTGGTGTTGCAGAGTTACCGATCTCTGCTCGAGATCGAATGAAGTCTTCACCGGAAATTGGGGACTACTTCGCTACTTTCCTGGATGTATCCAGGACGCTCAGCGATGAAGATTTGAACAAGAAAACCATTGATGTCTTGCGTACGACGCTGACTGCTTGCAAGGAACTGCTCCCCGAGCAAGACGTCGCATGTGCATTTCGGCGCGCTCAGGGAATTCTACGTGATCGTCAAGAGATCAATGAAGCAGCGATTACGGACGCGATACTGGCGGCCGCTGGAAATCCTGAGGATGAAGAGGCAAGAAGCACGATTCAGTCAACGACTCGACGTAGGATTCGTGCAGCCAAGCTGGAAGGACTAGAGTTCAAACCTGACAGGCAAGTATTGCGGCGACCGCCACTTCGTAAAGTTCGCACGACGGAAGGTGTCACGTTAACTTATCCGGATGACGCAGAAGGCATTACCGTTCGACGTGAGCGACTACATGCTGGTGCAGAGCGGTTTACCATTGAAACCGCCTGCGTGACGGAGGACAAAATTGTCCGTGATCCTGCTCGCTGAGCTGCTTGATCGGCTAAGTGCCGATGGAGCCTTCATAAGAGAGTCTGAAAATGACGTCTCCGCCTCTGGCTTGGCGGTCGAGGCGGCAACCAATATTATCGCAATATGCGAAGAGCTGGGTTGGGAATTTAACCTGTTTGACAGCGCTGGAACTGAGTGGCTAGATGACGATCTGCTTCAGGATTTCGCACCATATCGGTTACGGCTCCACAAACCATCAACTATCGGCGATACGCTGGAGTTATTAACCAATACTGGTTTTGCGGAGTGGTTAAGAGTTGGTCATTCCGCTACAAACTGGAAAGTCGCAAGGTTGCGACAGCCGATATTCACTCATGCGAGAATGCTTCAACCCTGGGGAGAAGCAGAACCGTTCCAACCCTCCCTCCCCACCAAGAGCCCTCGTTCTTTGGTTCGCGAATTTGGCCCAGAACGAGCAGCACCAGAGGACGTTCAACCGTGGCTCCTCCGAGACGAGGCCAACGTCTTAATTAACGATGAAGCTACCAAGGTTTGGGTGAACGCATCGGTATGCGCGCTCCTCAACTCGTTAGCTGACGAGATCGACCCGGCGGATAGCAAGTTGAAGTTCAAGGGTCCCCCAAAGCTCTCGATCAGCTTGCCCGATGAGTGCAATAACCTAGCTGATCAAATAGGTATTGATCACTTTAATGATCTCCAGCGTGCCGCTAACTGGGTTTTTGAAAACGAGCGAGAGGCTGAGTTGCGGCACAATTTGCTGGCAAATGATATTGCACGATCCGCTGGTGGAAATAGTACCGATTTCCAGTATCTGCTTAGTAATATCTCAGCTTCGTTGGATGGGGCGAAGGTTGCTTATCAAGTATCTCTCTCTGACTTGGGGCGCGACACCCTCAAGATGCTAGCTGATTTACGAAAAGCCGTAACAGAAGAAACCGCAAAGGTTACCGATGCCACTAGACAATTGGTAACTTCAGTCGCGGGTGCACTAGCGATTAGCCTCGGTCTTATTGCCGTTCGCGTCAACGCAGCCGCAAGTTATGAGTTGATTGTGGCCGTTATGATCGTCGTGGCTGCTTACGTGGGAGTAATTATCTATTCCGGTTATAGTTTTATACAGCTTCAGCGTCAGTTGCGAAGCGACTGGCAACCACGCTTGTATCGGTTTTTGCCACTTTCCGAATATGAAAATATGGTCAGCAAGCCCGCCAATCAATCTGAGCGCACTTTTTTCAGAGTGGCGTGGGCCGGCGGTATCGGGATCGCAGCACTAACAGCTATTGTGATTTTTGGTTGGTGGGATAACTCAACAAAGACCAATATTATTGATTCATCAACTATGAAACAAAACCCGGAGACTTCACAAGGAGCTAAAGCTATTGGTCAATCTTTAGTCACCAATAGTGAGGCCATAATTAATATTGAGTCGAAAGTCGCTCCCGATGAGTCAGTTGGCCCCACAAGTGTCGAAATGGCGGAGCTGGACGCGCAGCCAGAAGATACTACGCCGTCAAAGGAGGGCAAGTCCAATGACTATCACCCTTGAAGATATCAACGCCCACTTCCTTGCCATTTGAAGGATCGTTATAGCCTAGTAAAGGGTAATTTTATTTCACGAACTAGTTTGTTCCCAGCGTTCCGACCCCTCAATCTTGAAGTATGGCAGCTCCATGTTTAACGGTGTACTAGATGGTCGATATCCGCCTCTCAAGCCATCTGACCTAAAGAAAAAAATCGGCGATCTTATTGGTCCGCTTTCGACCGTCTCCGTTGACTCAATACATGTGACCGACCCAGTGTTTTCATTATAAAAAAAGGGGCCGAAGCCCCCCAGGTTCACAGCAACCCACGCTCGGCAAACGATGTGGTGTCCGCACCGCCTACGATGATGTGGTCCAGGGTACGAACATCCACCAGTGCCAGCGTTTCCTTGAGCCGCCGAGTCAGTGCCTTATCTGCGCTGCTCGGTTCAGGATGCCCACTCGGATGATTGTGCGAAATGATGACCGCTGCCGCATTGAGCAGCAGTGCCTCCTTAACGACTTCTCGCGGATACACCGATGCACTGTCGATAGTGCCCCGGAACATTTCGCTGTACTCGATCAGCCGATGCTGCGTGTCCAGGAACAGAATGGCAAAGATTTCATGTTCTAAGCCAGATAGTTTGGTGACCAGGTATTCCTTGACCAATGCTGGCGATGTAAAAGCAGTACCGCGCTGCATTTTTTGGTCAATGGCCTGACGGGCTGCATCAAGAATCTGGTCTACTGATGCTGGCAGGTAACGACCCTGTGCGTCACGCACCAGCAGAGAGGAATCGAACGAGGAAAAGGATAGTTGCGACATGATCGTGCTCCGGTTGCTCGGGCGGATTTGCCCGGAACCGTGGTCAGCACGGCGCAGCGCAAGCAGTCAGGGGTCACAGACGGCCACAGGCCGCAAGCGTGCAAGCACGCGCAGCCCTTGACGGCGAGAACGCCGTGATACGGTGAAGGGAACAGCAAGCCGCCCATAACCCTGAATCGTACCGGGTTTTATGGAGGCCATTTCGTTTAAGTCAGGCCGCCATGGTC